>CAUHTB010000031.1 GCA_959608595.1 uncultured Veillonella sp.
ATAAAGTTAAGTTTAAGGGTCAATTATTAGCCCAAGAGAAACCAGTTTACTACTTGTTAAATAAACCAAAAGGGGTTATTACATCTGTGTCTGATCCTCAAGGTCGTGAAACTGTTTTAGATTATATTAAAAATGAATCAAAACGAATCTATCCAATAGGTCGCCTTGACTTATATACAGAAGGGTTATTGTTGTTGACCAATGATGGTGAGTTGGCGCAAAACTTAACTCATCCGTCTAAGGGCGTAGAAAAAACATATGAAGTACGTATTAAGGGCCGTGTTCGTGATGAAGATTTACAGGTTATTGCCAATGGTGTTGAACTGGAAGATGGTATAACAGCTCCTGCAACAATTGTAGATCTCGGTTTTGATGATCATAATGGTGTTCATGAAGTAGAAATTACAATCCATGAAGGTCGTAATCGACAAGTTCGTCGTATGTTTGAACACTTTGGGTACCGTATTCATAACTTAAAACGAATTGCCTATGCTGGGCTTACCTTAGGTGGTGTTAAACGTGGTGGTTCTCGTCAGCTTACAATTCGTGAAGTAAAAGCCCTAAAAGCGTTAGGAGCAGGTAAGGAATGAAACAAATTGTAGTCATTGGCGGTGGTGCAGCAGGTCTTATGGCAGCTGTTATAGCTGGTCGTGAAGGGGCACGTGTCATCTTACTAGAAAAAATGAATATGGTTGGTAAGAAGATGGGCATTACAGGTAAAGGCCGCTGTAATATTACAAATAGTGCAGATATGACCGAGTTCATTAAAAATACGCCTGGTAATGGTAAGTTCCTATATGGCGCTTATGAACGCTTTAGTAATGAAGACTTGCTTGAATTATTACATAGTTGGGGCTTAAAAACTAAGGTTGAACGAGGGGGACGTGTATTCCCAGAATCTGATTCTGCTTTAGAAGTACGCAATATATTCATGAAAATCCTTAAAAAGTATAAAGTACAAGTTCATTTAAATGAACCTGTTACATCTATTACTGTTAAGGATGGTCGTGTTGTAGGAGTTGCAACAGATAAGGAACAATATGCTTGTGATGCTGCTATCATCTGTACAGGTGGTGCCTCTTATCCGTTAACTGGTTCTACTGGTGATGGATATGCTTTAGCTAAAAAAGTTGGTCATACTATTACAGATATAAGACCATCATTGGTACCAATTGTAACAGGAGAATCTTGGGTAAAAGATATTATGGGGCTTAGTCTTCGTAATGTTGAGGTATCCGTTATTTCTAAAAATAAGGTACAAGCAAAACAATTTGGGGAAATGATGTTTACTCATTTTGGTCTTACGGGCCCTACGATTTTGTCTTTAAGTCATACAGTAGGTAAGTTGCTACGTAAGAAGAATCCTCAAATTACAATTGAAATCAATCTTAAGCCTGCTTTGACTGCTGAGGTATTGGATAAACGATTACAAAAGGACTTTGATTTATATTCAAAAAAACAATTAGCTAATGGTATGAAGGATTTGTTGCCGGTAAATCTCATTCCTATTGTTATTAAGCTTGCTGAATTAGATCCAAGCAAACCAATTAATCAAATAACAAAAGAAGAACGTATGCGTTTATGTCATGTACTACAACATATGACATTAACTGTAAAGGAGTTACGCCCTGTAGCAGAAGCAATTGTTACAGCCGGTGGTATTTCGTTAAAAGAGTTTAGTCCCAAAACCATGGAATCTAAATTGGTGAAAGGCTTATATAGTGCTGGTGAGGTTCTAGATATTGATGCCTTTACGGGCGGCTATAATTTACAAGCTGCGTTTTCTACTGGTTATGTGGCGGCTATGCATGCTGTACATGGTGATGAAGAATAGAGGTTATTATGAATACTAAAAAAATTGCCATTGCTATTGATGGTCCTGCAGGGGCTGGTAAAAGTAGTATTTCAAAAGTAGTGGCCAATGAATTGGGTTATTTATATATCGATACAGGCGCTATGTATCGAGGTGTAACATGGGCAGTTCTCGATAGCCATGTTGATGTGAAAAATCAAAAAGATGTAGAATCATTGCTCCCTTCATTAGATTTAACATTAGAGCCTACTGCAAATGCTTGTAAAGTATATGTAAAAGGTCAAGACGTGACAGATCTAATTCGACAACAACAAATCAATGAGAATGTATCAACTATTGCCTCTTATAAAGGTGTTCGTGAATACTTAGTTGAACGCCAACAAGCTATGGCTGCTGTTGGTGGTGTTATTTTAGATGGTCGGGATATAGGTTCTGTTGTACTACCAAAGGCTGAGTTGAAGATATATTTAACAGCATCTGTAGATGCACGAGCAAAACGTAGATGGCTTGAAGTTCAAGGTACTTCTAATGAACAATCATTAGAAGACATCAAACATAATGTTGAAAGTCGCGATGAAATGGATAAAAATCGCGATGAATCTCCACTGGTGTGCGTAGAGGATGCTATTGTTGTGGATTCTAGTAACATGACATTTGATGAAACAGTGGAACATATATTACATCTAGTACAGGAGCGAATCTAAGATGAATAAATTTTCTACATGGCTTTGGCGTACTGCCTTTTGGTTGCGCTATAAAGTCGGCTATGGACTAAAGGTATATGGGCGTGATAATTTTCCTATGGAAGGTCCCGTTATTGTTGTACCAAATCATTTGAGTAACAATGATCCACCTATCTGCGGCTATGCATTACCTAGACATGTACATTTCATGGCGAAACAGGAATTATTTGTGAATCCCATTTCTCGATTTTTCTGTACATGGCTTGGTGCGTTTCCACTAAATCGCGGTGCTATCGACAAGGTAGCTATACGTCATGCCTTAGGATTATTGAAAGATAATAAGGTACTGGGGATATTTGCTGAAGGAAACCGCCAAAAGAGCGGTAAGCTTGGAAGATTTCATGATGGCGCAGCATCAATTGCATTGCGTACAGGCATTGGTATAACACCAGTTGCTATTATTGGATCTCATAATATGAAGAAAAATCAAGTAGCTTGTATTATTGGTAAACAAGTTCCTGTTAATAAAGCTAAACCAACACCTGAAGCAATCAAAGAGGTTAATGATCGTGTTAAAGGTGAAATTCAACGCATGATAGATTCGTATCATGAAAATCGTATAGAGGAGACTTTATGGAAATAATTTTGGCTGAAAACCATGGCTTTTGTTATGGTGTTAAGCGAGCTGTTGAAATGGCTAATGAAGCTGCCGATGGTAAGGGTAAAAGTTATACATTAGGTCCTATCATTCATAATCCTCAAGTTGTAGGTCGCCTTGAAAGTAAAGGTGTAAGTCCTATTCAAGAGGTAGCAGATATTGACGAAGGGACAATGATTATTCGGTCTCATGGTGTAGGCCCTGCTATTTATGCAGAAGCTGAAGAAAAGGGATTACATATTTTAGATGCTACATGTCCTCATGTAAAAAAAGCGCAACAAGATGCTAAGTCTGTCATAGAAGATGGAATGACTTTGGTGATTTTGGGCGAAAAAAACCATCCTGAGGTAAAAAGTATCAATTTATGGGCAAATAACAAAGGAATAATCATCGAAGATGAAGAATCCGCCCAAAAACTACAAATTGTGGAAAAAATGGGTGTAGTTGTACAAACAACCTTTTCACAATTCAAATTTAACAGTATAATAGAGATATTAGAGAAAAAATCTAAGAATCTTAAGGTTTTCAAAACGATATGCAATGCAACGCAAGAACGACAGAACTCTGCCGTTGACTTAGCACGTAATGTAGATCTTATGATAGTGATAGGCGGTAAGAATAGCGGCAATACAAACCGATTGGCAGAGGTTTGTCGTGACGTTGGATGTACAACTTATCACATTGAAACTTCTACTGAATTACAACTGGAATGGTTTAACCGAGTACAGACGGTAGGAGTTACAGCAGGAGCATCGACTCCCGACTGGATTATTAAGGAGGTCATTGAGACAATGAAAGATTTTGCAGAATTATTAGCAGCAGAAGGTCAAGAAGAATTTAAGAAAGGGAACGTTGTAGAAGGTACAGTAGTTCAAGTTGAAGATGAACGCGCTTATGTATCTTTTGGCTACAAAACTGAAGCCATTTTGAACAGAACTGAAATTTCTTATCCAGCACCAGAATCTGCCAAAGATGTGTTAAAAAATGGTGATGAAATTAAAGCAGTTATCATGAATCACATCAAAGAAGATAATCCTATTTATCTTTCCATGACTCGCTTGGCTAAAGATGAAGATTGGCAATATGTTATCGAAGCACAAGAAAAAGATGAAGCTATCGTATGTAAAGGTATTGATGCTATCCCAGCAGGTTTGGTAGTAACAGTTAAATCCCTTCGTGGTTTCATTCCATTGTCCCAAGGTGATGTTCATTTTGTGAAATCCTTGGACAACTTGGTTGGTACAGAATTTGAAGCTAAAGTACTTGAAATCGATGAAAAGAAAAACCGTTTGGTTCTTTCCCGTCGTGCAGTATTGGAAGTAGAACGTCAAGCTAAATTAGCTGAAGCATTGAAAAACATCAACGTTGGCGACAACTATAAAGGTATTGTTCGTAAAATCATGCCTTATGGTGCTTTCGTAGATATCGGTGGTATTGAAGGTTTACTTCACATTTCCGATATTTCTTGGCAAAAAATCAAAAAAGTGGAAGATGTTCTTTCCGTTGGTCAAGAAATCGAAGTTAAATTACAATCCTTCGACGCTGAAAGCAACAAATTATCCTTGTCCTTAAAAGCTTTGACTAAGAGCCCATGGGACGTAGCTGAAGAAACATTGCATGTTGGCGATGTTATTAACGGCAAAGTTGTTCGTTTGGTAGCTTACGGTGCATTCGTAGCTGTTAACGACGATATTCAAGGTTTACTTCACATTTCTCAAATTACAAAACAACGTAATGCGAAAGTTGAAGACTACTTAAACCGCGGTCAAGAAGTAGAAGTTAAAATCATTTCTCTTAACAAAGATGAAAAGAAATTGGGTTTGGCTTTAACTGAATTGATGGAAGCAAAAGAAACTGCAGAAGACGCTGAATAATTCATTGTCTAATATAAGGCTAACCAAGGTTTCCTTGGTTAGCCTTTTTGCGTACTTTACGTAGAATATGATAAAATATAGTAATGTATTAGATTAGATAATGAGGTGAAACTATGGCAAAACCATTAGTGGCTGTTGTAGGCCGTCCAAATGTAGGTAAATCTACACTTTTTAATGCCATTGTTAATAAACGAATCTCTATTGTTGAAGATATTCCTGGTGTAACACGGGATCGTATTTACTTTGACGCAGAGTGGTTAAATCGTGAATTTACAATGATAGATACAGGTGGTATCGAATTCATAACAGATAATAGTCATGTTATTCCTAAGATGATGCGTTTACAAGCTGAATTAGCAATTGAAGAAGCAGATGTAATATTATTTGTTGTTGATGGTAAACAAGGGATTGTCCCTGCCGATGAAGAAGTTGCAAATATCTTGCGTGCTAGCGGTAAACCTGTAGTTTTAGTTGTTAATAAAATTGATAGTGTTAATCAAGAACCTAATATTTATGAATTCTATAATCTTGGCTTAGGTGATCCAATTGGTATTTCTGCTAAGAATTTAATGAATTTAGGTGACTTGCTAGACGATACGGTTAAACATTTCCCTCCAGTTGGTACAAATGTTGATGATGAAGATACTATTCACGTAGCGGTTATTGGCCGTCCTAATGTAGGTAAATCTTCTTTGACTAATGCATTATTAGGGCAAGACCGCGTAATCGTATCTGATGTAGCAGGGACAACACGTGATTCCATCGATACATATTGGACTCATGGCGATCAAAAATTTGTCCTTATCGATACTGCAGGCATGCGACGTAAATCTAAAATCGAAGAAGCTGTTGAACGATATAGTATTGTGCGTTCTTTACGCTCTGTAGACCGTTCTGATATTGTTGTTCTTGTGCTTGATGCTCAAGATGGTGTTACAGAACAAGATAAGAAAATTGCTGGTTATGCCTATGAAGCAGGCAAGGGTGTAATTATTGTTGTAAACAAATGGGATCTTGTTGAAAAAGATGATAAAACAACACTGCGCTTTACTGAAGATATTTATGATGAATTAGGGTTCTTACAGTTTGCGCCGATTCTATTTGCGTCTGCATTGACTAAGCAACGTATTCATCGATTAGCAGATATGTTGAAATTCGTTTCTGAACAACAGTATCGCCGTGTATCTACAGGTACATTAAATCAATTGTTGCAAGATGCTCAAACAGTAAATCCGGTACCATCTCGTAATGGCAGAATTCCAAAGATTTACTATATGACACAAGCAAGTGTTAAACCACCTACTTTTATTTTGTTTGTCAATGAACCAGAGTTAATTCACTTCTCGTATATGCGTTTCTTGGAAAATAGATTACGTGAGTCCTTTGGCTTTGAAGGAACACCAATTCGTTTAGTGTTGCGTGGTAAGAAACGGGATGATGAAGACTAATGGATATTATGGTTATCATATATGCTATATTGGCATATTTTATTGGTTCAATTCCTAGTGGTTTAATTATCGGTAAAACCTTCTTTAATACAGATGTCCGCCAATATGGTTCTAAAAATATAGGTGCCACTAACACATATCGCGTTATAGGTCTTAAAGCTGCATTACCTGTATTTCTCTGTGATGCCTTAAAAGGCGCGGCTGGTGTAGTATTATTATCCTCTTATGGGCCTATGTATATGATCTTAGGTGGTATCCTTGCTATGATGGGCCATAACTGGTCTATATTCTTAGGCTTTAAAGGTGGTCGTGGCGTAGCTACAGGACTAGGTGTATTAATTGCTTTGTCACCATTAGTTGCTTTGATTGCCTTCTTGGTATGGGGCGTTATTGTCTATTTCACTAAGCTCGTATCACTAGGATCAATTATAGCTGCCGCTTTGGTGCCAATCTTAATGTATTTTACAGGCGAATCGTATTGGTTCGTTGGCTTTGGCGCTTTGGCTGCTTTGTTTGTCATTGTTCGCCATTGGGATAATATCAAACGTTTACTTGCAGGTAATGAGTTAAAAGTAGAACGTATCAAAAAGGATTAATATATGAATGTTGTTGTTGTCGGCTCTGGTAGCTGGGGTACTGCTCTTGCTATTAAATCCGTATTAGCTGGAAATACCACAACTTTATATTGTCGTCGCCCAGAATTTGCAGATCAATTAGCTAAAGATCTAGAGAATAAAGAGTA
>CAUHTB010000032.1 GCA_959608595.1 uncultured Veillonella sp.
CCCAGTTTAACTGGGGGTTTAGTCATGCCTATTCGGCGTACAACAAAAATAACGTCTAAAGAATAATCTCTTTAGACGTTATTTTTTATATGACATTATTTAATTTAAATACATAAGCACTTTGTTCATGTGCTAATTTGATACGCTTATGTAATCGTTCCATATACGCTCGATATATGTCTTGCGCTTCGTCAATGGTTACTATATTAAAGTTAATTCCATCCCCTACCGGCAATTGGCTAAGCCGAGGTAAATCGGCAGTAATAATAGTGCCAATTTTTGTATAGCCACCTGTCGTTTGACGATCCGCCATAAGGACAATAGGGTGACCATTAGACGGAACTTGAATCGAGCCAAATACGGCACCATCAGAAATAATATCTGCACTGTCTACGTGTTCAATTTCAGGACCATCTAAGCGGAAACCCATACGGTCACATTCTACAGTCAGTGTATAGATGTTATCACTAAAGGTCTTGATTCCCTTCTCGGTGAAATGTTTTGCCTGATCACCTAATACAACGCGTAACGGTTCATGACATTCACGGCCTCCACGGTTATATAAGGCGGTATTGAATAGAGTATGCCCTTCACCACGGTAATCGCAGACATGCACGTCATCTCTGGTAAACGCTTTGATACCAAGTTCATCGCCCTTTTGTAATGGTCGCCCCTCAAGTCCTCCAATTTTCGCCTTTGTATGGGTCGATACACTGCCGTTGATGCTTGGCACGTCGATACCTCCAGAGAAAGAAATGTACATGCGCACACCACATTGGCTAAAACCACCGGAAATGACATCACCGTCGTGACATACAAATGGAATATATCTCGGTACTCGTACACTATTGATGGTTGGT
This sequence comes from uncultured Veillonella sp., assembly GCA_959608595.1. Classification (GTDB taxonomy): domain Bacteria; phylum Bacillota; class Negativicutes; order Veillonellales; family Veillonellaceae; genus Veillonella. The sequence goes on from CAUHTB010000032.1 coordinate 861, forward strand.
TCCATGTCGGCCCCAGTGAAAGCAACAATACATGTGCCTTTCACGGTTAATGTTGGTGGTAACAAGGTACATTCTAAAGAACCGGCTGGTTTCATATTGCCGACGAGAGCTTGCCCTAAGAGATAACTTTCACTATCCATAGGACCCGCTACAGGCATACCATATTGCTGGAACCCAATGCGCCCTTCATCTTGAATAGTCGTATACATGCCAGGTTCATTAATGTAGATAGATGATTTTTGAAAATTATTTATAGCCATGTAACTCACCTACCTCAACCTCATACATAACTGGAACATAGTCCCCGCCCAACGCTTTAATACGATTATATTCCTGTTCATCGATTGGCACATAACGCACATAGTCGCCTGCACTTAATAATGCAGCTTTTTCCTTGGACATATCGTACATAGTTACTGGTGTGCGCCCTATGATTTGCCAGCCCCCTGGAGAGTCGGATGGATACGTGCCAGTCTGAGCTCCCGCAATGCCTACAGAACCTGCAGGTATCAATGTTCTTGGTGAGGATAAACGAGGTGTTGCAATGCGTGGATCCATGCCGCCCAAATAGGTAAAACCAGGAATGAAGCCAAGCATATATACCAAGTAATCAGTACCACTATGAATGGCTACAACCTCATCTTCAGTTAGATTATTATGAGAAGCTACAAAACCAAGGTCTGGACCAAACTCACCACCGTACACGGTAGGAATTTCAACGACGGTAACAAGTTCATTAGCATTATCTGTTACAGTCTGCTCCAATGTAGGCTCAATGATGTTACACAATTCTGCGTAGGAGTATAGCATAGCATCATATTGCAAAAGCAATGCACAATAGGTAGGTACTAATTCAATAATACCCTCTAGATTCAGCTCTTGAATTCGCTCTATCGTTTGACGAATATGTCGATTAATCTTTGGATCGATGACTTGACCAAAATCAATAGAGATAGCGCAATCCCCTACAGGTGAAATTATAGGTTTCATAGGTATCTCCTTCCTAAAACCAGAAAGAACCATTACCTTCAAACGAAAATAATGGTACTTTCATAATTATCAAATTAACCAAGTAATTTAGCAATGCCTTGTAAGGATGTAACGCCGATGTAAGCTGTTACAAGTACTACAATCCATCCTGTATAGTATAACAGTTTATTATGTTTATAGTCGCCTACGATTTCAGATTTATGAGTAGCAAAGAGCATTACTGCCAATGTAATCGGCAAGATCAAACCGTTTACGGAGCCAGCCAAAATCAACAAGGATGCTGGTTTACCAATGAAGATTAAAATACATGTAGAAACGAAGATAAATGTCATAATAGTCAATTTCTCATTGCGTTCTACCACTTTGAATAATGTTTTTAAGAAGGACACAGATGTGTACGCTGCACCTACTACAGATGTTAAGGCTGCACAGAAGAACACGATACCGAACAATTTATGACCAATTTCACCAGCACCAAGAAGGAATGCAGAGCCAGCTGGATCTTTAGGATCTAAGGCAAAGCCCATGGACACAACACCAAGAACCGCTAAGAATAACAATATACGAACTACCGCATCTACAGTCATCCCCATAAATGCTGCTCGGCGTACATCTGTCAAATGTTCTTGACCGGTAATACCAGCATCGATAAGACGATGACCGCCAGAGAATGTAATATAACCACCTACGGTACCACCGATAAGGGTAATCGTAGCAAGCCATGGATAATGAGTTGGTGCCACTGCATGAGTAACCGCTTCAGCCACTGGTGGATTTGTAGAAAACGCTACATAAGCAATCAATACAAGCATTACCGTACCAAGAATTTTAGCGGTATTATCGAGGACGCCACCCATTTTTGGAGATGCGAATAATAGAATACCAAGAATACCACTAATAGCCGCTGCGGTCGTTGTATCAATACCAAACACTATGTTTAGGCCCATGGACGCGCCCCCAATGTTGCCGATATTGAACGCAAGACCGCCAAGGGAAATCAAGAATGCTACGAAATAACCAAGTCCTGGCAATACTTTATTCGCAATATCTTGACCACGCATTTTAGATATGCCAATAATAGTCCACACATTTAACTGTGCTATAACAGAGAAAATAACGGAAACAACAATGGCAAAAGCAAAGTCTGATTTCAAATCATTTGTAAATGCCGCCGTTTGTAACATAAAACCAGGTCCAATAGAGGACGTGGCCATCAAGAAAGCTGCCCCAAGTAGGACAGATAAACTTGCTTTACCTGCAATTGGTTTCATAAAAACCTCCACACAATAACTTATTTATTCATTAATCAACTAATTATCTATTATGTACTTATTGTTTATTACGTATTTACTACGTATTTTCTATGTATCGCTTATTTTCTGCTCTCCGTTTTATTATTTACAGTTCTGAAAATTAGCTACTGTAACGCCCGCTTTTGTAAGGCCTTCACGGATATAATTTGTGAAAGCAATCGCTTCAGGGTTATCGCCGTGTACGCATACGGAATCGGCTACAATATCGATAGTATTTCCTGTATTAGTAACAACCTTGCCTTCTGTAACCATCATGAGTACTCGTTCAAGAGCCTCTTGAGGGTCTTTTATGAAAGCACCTGGTTCTGTACGAGGTACCAATGTACCTTCATCAGTGTAACCACGATCAGCGAAGACCTCCTGAATTACAGGAATACCTCGGCGCTGTGCCTCTTTCGCAATATAGCTACCGCTCAATACCATAGCTGCAATATTAGGGTTTACCGCTTGTAAGCCATCTAATACAGCATCTGCCAATGCAGGCGTTACACACGCCGTGTTATAAAAAGCGCCATGTAATTTCATGTGTTGCAATGTAACACCATAGCTATCACAGAAGGCTTGCAATGCCCCCACTTGATATATCATATATGCTTTAGCCTCTGCAGGATTGACTGCCATTGCTCGACGACCAAAGCCCATTAAATCAGGATACCCAGGATGAGCCCCTACAGCTACGCCCTTTTCCTTGCACATGCGAACTGTAGCATCCATAATGAGAGGATCCCCAGCATGCCATCCACAGGCAACATTAGCACTTGTGACGTGATTTAACACTTCACTATCCATGCCTAATGTGTAGTTGCCAAAACTTTCACCTAAATCACTATTTAGATCTACATAATGTGACATCAATAATCTCCTCCCTTTCTTCATCTCTTTTTTAAATTCTATAGAATATTGAATTTATAGATATGATTATACTAAATAAATCGATATATTAGCAATGATTTTTGTCATGTATACAAAATTTCTTTATTAATACACATATTAAAATGTAAATTAAGACACAAAAAAGCACCCCACATTATGTGGGGTGCTCTCAGGATCAATAGGTCTATCATTAGTTTATGTATGGAGAGAGTTGTAAGGGATTCATTAGTTAGTGTCGATAGCCTATCGATTATTTATTATCCTTGGATACAGCATCATCAGCTTGTTTGCTGTCGTCTGCAGCTTTATCATCTGCAGATGTATCATCAGATGTATTAGCAGCATCTTTGTCGCTAATTACAATGTGACCATCTACAACATCAGCAAGCAAGTGTTTTGCATCGATGTGATCCAAGTAGAAGTCAGTTACATTATCGCGGATTTCAGATTCGATAACACGACGTAATGGACGAGCGCCCATAGTTTTATCGTAACCTTGTTCCATCAATAATTCTTTAGCTGCTTCAGTTACATCAAGAGTAATTTCTTTTTTAGCTAAAGTTTTATTAACTTGATCAAGCATCAAATCTACGATTTTCTTCAAGTCTTCTTTTTTCAATTGATTGAATTCGATAACAGCATTGAAACGGTTCAAGAATTCTGGACGGAAGAATGGAGCGATACGTTCCATTACATCTACTTTGTTTTCATCGTCATTATCTTGACCATAGCCAAAGCCTGCATTAGATGTAGCAATGATAACAGTATTTTTGAAGTTTACTGTATTACCTTGACCATCTGTTAAGCGACCATCATCCAATACTTGAAGAAGCAATGTAATAACTTGAGGATCTGCTTTTTCGATTTCGTCGAACAATACGATGGAGTAAGGATTACGACGAACACGTTCAGTCAATGTATTGGAGTTATCTTCGTAACCAACATAACCAGCTGTAGCACCAATCAATTTGGAAACTGCTGTGCGATCACTGTATTCGGACATATCCAAGCGGATGATAGCATCTTTGTTACCGAACATATCAAGTGCTAATTGTTTAGCCAATTCTGTTTTACCAACACCAGTAGGACCTACGAATAAGAAGCTACCGATTGGACGGTTACCTTCGTCAAAGCCTGCACGGTTACGACGGATGGCTTTAGATACAGCTTCTACTGCTTTATCTTGACCGATTACATGAGCTTGTAAACGAGATTTCATGTCTTTCAAGCGTTCAATATCGGATGCACCCATTTGAGATACAGGAATACCAGTCATTCTTTCAACAGCTTCCGCTACATCGTTAACTTGAGCCACAACCTTTTGGTTTTCAGTGTGGTTGTCGATTTCTTCTTGTAATTTTTGAATACGCATTTTTTCATTAATAGCGGATTCGTAATCTTCTTTTTGAGCAAACTCTTCTTGTTTTGCCTTAGCTTCTGCAATATCTGCTTCTAATGTTTTAATATCAGTTACAGGATGTTGGGAAGCCAAGTGAGCTGCTGTTACATCGATCAAGTCGATGGCTTTGTCTGGCAAGCTACGTTGAGGGATGTATTGTACGGAATAATCTACAGCTGCTTTCAACACAGCATCTGGCAATTCGATATTATGATGCGCTTCATACAATGGACGAATACCTTGTAAAATTTTGAAAGTATCTTCTGGAGATGGTGCATTTACCTTAACTTCATTGAAACGACGAGCAAGAGCTGCGTTTTTCATGATTGTGTTACGGTATTCATCTTGTGTTGTAGCACCAATAACAGTCATTTCACCACGGGACAAAGCAGGTTTCAAGATATCTGCTAAACCTTTAGAACCTTGACCATCACCTGTGGAACCAGCGCCCAAGATTTGATGGATTTCATCGAAGAACAAGATAATATTACCAGCGGCCTTAACCTCTTTGATAAGGTTTTGGATATTTTCTTCGAAGGAACCACGATATTGAGTACCAGCTTCTAAACCAGAAATATCGATAGAAATGATTTCTTTATTTTTAATAGCTGCAGGAACATCGCCATTGACGATAGCTTGTGCTAAGCCTTCTACTACAGCTGTTTTACCAACACCTGCATCACCTACGAGTACAGGATTGTTTTTAGTACGACGTGCTAAGATTTCTGCTGTTTCTTGGATTTCTTTATTACGACCAATAACAGGATCGAGTTTACCATCACGAGCTTGTTGAGTTAAGTTTGTACCTAACTTAGCAAGGATACCATCTTGTTTCATTTTACCTTGTTGCGCAGCTTGAGCAGCTTGCATTTCTTCATTAGAAGGTAAACGACCAGTTTGACGATAGAAAGCAAACTCTTCTGGAGTCACTTCACGACCATTAATTTTATAACGACGGTTTTCTGTGGAATAACCACCCATGTTACCCATCAATTGATTGAATAAATCATTCATGCTACCGAAGTCGCCACCAAAGTTATTAAAGTTGTTGTTCATATAAATTACCTCACTTTTTTTTACTACAAGTATATCGATTTGACTTTTTAAGTCTATTTAATTTCTTGCTTTATTTCTAGGTTTCTTCAACCTTATGACATTATAATAATCTGATTAAGTCAAAAAGTCAATAGGTCAAATTATAAATTTTTGACTTTTTTTGACTTTTATTTTGACTAATTTGATTTATACAGCAAGAGTATAGATAAATACTGGGTTTGTGAGAGATAATTAAATTTGAACTTTTAAAATATTTACTATAAATTAGATTGTTTATATTGATTTATTCCCTATATAATAGATATAAAAGTCAAATATATAATTAAGGAGTTCGACCTATGATACAACAAGATACGAAAATTATTGATCATTCAACGAGCGATGAAGCCCCTATCATTACTAGCGATACTAACAAAGAAGTAAAAAAACGTATAAAAGGTATCTCTCAACAAGTATTAAAGAGAAATTATGATCTATATAAAGCATTGGAGAATAAATGAGTACACCTAACATTCAATTTACTGTACAAGATATCCATGAACTCCATACCCAATTAGAAGATGAATTTGTCCTCTCTTCAGGAGTGCGAGATGAAAATCTTTTAGCTTCAGCTGTAAATACCCCATTTCAAAC
>CAUHTB010000033.1 GCA_959608595.1 uncultured Veillonella sp.
GGCGTGGAAGGCGGCTTGTCTATCGATGCAGGTGCCGCAGTGGCCACATGGTTTGTCGCCACCTTCGTAGCAGGACCATGTTAGGTGGTATGGGACGCCAAGTCGTAGGCCTTCTTTTACGACGTCTGCTTTATTATGGTTGATGAATGGTGCTTCTAAGGAGCATTCTTTACCGGATCCTTCGAAGATAGCATCGCCCATGGATTTATAGAAGTGTTCTGTACAATCTGGGTATGCATTACCAGCCGCATCATCGCTATGGGCACCGTAGTAGATATAGCCGCAGCCTAGAGATAAGGCTAAGGAAGCCGCTGCAGATAGGAATAGACCATTTCTAAATGGCACATAGGTGCTAACCGTACCTTCCCCTTCTGTTTCTTGTTGTTCCTTGTATGAACCTTGAGGTATTGCCTCTGTGGATTGAGTCAATAAAGAGCAATTGCTGAAGGCAAACAATTTAGTGACATCCATCGTTTTACCTTCAATTCCATAATAAGCGAGAATAGATGTAGCAGACTCTAGTTCTTTACTATGTTTTTGACCATATTGAATGGATAACGGTACTACATTGTCTTTGCCAAATCTTTCAATAGCTAGCGCTAAACATGTAGTACTATCTACCCCACCGCTGAATAAGACAACAGCCTTTTGTTTTTGTGCCATAAGGTCTCCTTTCACCAATTACAACAGCCCCATCCTGAGATGAGGCTGTAGATTATACTTTCAATATATTATAAATCGATATCTAATTCTACTGGGCAGTGATCAGAGCCAAAGATTTGTTGGTGAATCTTCGCTTCTTGAATTTTGTCGTCAAGACGTTTAGAGGTGATGAAGTAGTCAATTCTCCATCCTGTATTCCGTTCACGAGCTTTGCCCATGTAGGACCACCAACTATATTGCTCAGTTGCATCTGGATAGAGGTGACGGAACGTATCTGTGAAACCAGCACCTAAGAGCTCTGTCATTTTTGCACGTTCTTCGTCGGAGAAGCCTGCATTTTTACGATTTGTCTTAGGGTTTTTAAGGTCTATTTCTTGATGGGCTACGTTAAGGTCACCACAGAGAATAACTGGTTTTTTCTTATCTAATTCAAGCAAATAGTTACGGAATGCATCTTCCCAAGTCATACGGTACTCAAGACGAGCCAATTCACGTTGGCTATTTGGCGTATAGCAGCATACTAAATAGAAATTATCATATTCAGCAGTAATAACACGGCCCTCTTGATCGTGTTCTTCAATGCCAATACCGTTAGTTACGGACAACGGTTTAATACGCGTGAATACAGCCGTACCACTATAGCCTTTTTTCACAGCGCTATTCCAATATTGCTCATAGCCTGGCAATTCCAAAGAAATTTGATCAGGTTGCAATTTTGTTTCTTGTAAACAGAAAATATCCGCATCCAGTTCGTTAAAGGATTCCATAAAACCCTTCGTTACAGCGGCACGAAGGCCGTTTACATTCCAAGAAATTAATTTCAATGCTTACTCCTTATTCTAATAATACTTTTACATAATAATATAGTTTGTGAAAGCCTCTATTTCAACATTTACCTTATATTTCAAAAATATTCTTATTTATACTAGCAATTATAGTGTGTTATACAGTTCAGCCAGAAAGTTGTACATTACTATTGTTTGTGTTTCTTTGCATGTCTTGCTTCCGCACGAGCCTTTCGAGCGTTTTCGTTTGCTTTAAGATCACTTTCACGTTTTTCACGGAAATAATTAGCTATGGAAGATAAAACAAGAATTACCAACACCGTAACATTAAACATGCCGGGCCCGAAGGTATAGATGTGATAACACAAATAACCAAACGCAACAAGGGTTAGTAGATGTTTTAAAATTTTCATTTGCCCTCCTGTATTATCGTAATGTTTCTACACCAGTCTTAAGTGGGAAACCGTCATAGGTTACCCAATCACTAGAGCTACCAACATATAAAGCCGATTCAAGCCCTACTTCGCTCATAGTTAACAGAGCATTACAAGCGGTTACCCCTGAGCCACAGTAAGTCACAACAGGTCTATTTTGGTAGATTTCATTATAGTACTCGGCTTCTAAATCTTTTACAGACTTAGGCCCATCTACGGTATAACCACTTTCATAAAAATGATTAACAGCACCAGGAATGTGACCAGTCATGCCATCCATCGTATCCACTTGAGACCCATCGTAGCGGAACGGTGCACGAGCATCAATGATAACATGATCGCCGCTTTCACTAGCCTTGAGAACCTCATCACGACTCATAACCATATGCGTTTGCAATTCATAGTTAAAAACGGAAGGTTCTGTAGGTAATGGAGTCGGCTCTTTAGTTAAAAGATGACCCTCCTTGACCCAACGTTCAATGCCACCGGACAATACGCGTACATCCGTTAAGCCCATGTAGCGCAACGTCCACCAAAGGCGGCCCGCCAAGAAAAGCCAAGAGTCGTATACGACAACCTTGGAATTGCGAGTAATACCATAAGACTCAAATGTATGAGCCAACTGTTCCATATCTGGCAACGGATGACGACCACCATGTTCGCCTAAAGGTCCTGTTAAATCTTTATTTAAATCTACTGGATAAGAACCTTGAATATGACCTACTTTATAATCTTGATAACCTCGAGCATCTAAAATGATGACCTCGTCGAGACAAGCTAATAATTCTTTAGGAGTGATAAAATTTGACATGTTGTACTCCTTTCATTGATTATATCGAAAAATACAAATTTGATAATATTATTATATAACGATATGAAAGTATGGACAATGAATATCAAAATATAATTTAAACAATGCTTATATATGTACTAATAGTTCTTATACATCATAAACATCCTATCCATACAAATAAAAGGTATGCCTATATTACATTATAGGCATACCCATATATAACTTGATGTATTTTAATTATAAAAGAAAAGAATTTCCACAACGTAAACATACATATGTATGCTCCCAGTCACGACGTAATCCTGGATATGTGTCTCTATTCCATACATAACGTTGATATGTTTTGTAGATTAACAACGCATAGGCACCAAAATAAATAATCAGTGAAGCCTCATGTTTACTTAGACCCGAGATCCAAAGTAATAATACGAGACCAAATTGAATCGCAATCCACCACTTTAAAATATATGTAGCAATTGATTTTTTCATTGGAGGTTTTGCCATCATAGAAAGTGCTGTTTGTTGCGTACCTACAGTATTGCCAATACCAACACCTACTCGACCACCAGCCCCAATACCTACACCTGTAGTTACCCCATTTACATTAGAAAAACCACCTGCATAAGCAATATTATAACTTTGAATATTCTCTGACTGACAATAAGGACACACGTATGCATTCTCGCTCATAATTCTCTCTCCTATTATATCTCAACATATTATAATAGTTTATATCCTACTTAGAATTAATGAGAAAGTAATGAGAGTCACAATATTTTTAAGGCTAAAAAAGCCTCTATCATGGATAGAGACTTTCTCGTAATTAAAAGGTAACTTTATAATATTGTTTAAATGCCTTTACTGAGAGAATATATCCACTTGAAGTTGCATCAACTTTGATATTTTCAGCTGTCTTAATTGGATTTCCAGAGTATATCTCCTTCCCATTAAAGTCATAAATAGCACTAACTTTAAGGCTATTTACAATTCCCGAATCTTTTAACTTTGCTTTTTTTACGGTAGACTTAACCTTTTCTGAAGTATACGGCATTTTTGATAAGTTATTCCTTTTTATTATGCCTTCTATGGACTTATTATAATCATAATCGGCTATAACATTGCCTTCACCAATATACTTATCTTTCTTATCAACTGTATATACCTTAAATTTTAAAGTATATTTTGGAGGGTTATAAAGTGTACTTTGTATAGAGTTTAAATCGAGATACACATCAACACTACTGCTATGCCGCTCACGCCAAAACTGTGGTGAATTTTGTAATTCACCTAAAGAAATGGCAAATGTTGCACTGGAAATACAAACAAAAGTAACAATTAAAGTAAATAGTCTCATAAGACGTAACAACATAAATTATCCTCTCTCAACACTAAAGAAAAGGAGCTCTAATCTAGAGCTCCTTTATTAGATATCATCAATCTTTTGAAGCTCATCACCTATACGTTTAACGATGCCTGTCACAAGTGCATTTCCCATAAAGAACATACGCATACGATCAGATACCTCTACTACTTCACCTTTTGCGTTACGTTTATAGCGAGTCCAGTCATCAGGAAAATCTTGTAAACGCTCAGCTTCAATAGGAGTAATGAGACGATATTTACCATCAATTTTCAAAAGATGTGTAGAGCGATTTACACTACCTTCAGAAGTAAGCATTGTTCGTCCTGGTAAATCAAGAGAGTCATATTCACTCATACCGCCTTCAGAGAAAGTATAAGTATGTCCATTAGCTGCAGTCCGTGTAATTTTCTTAGGTCCACGGAGATATTTAAACTTCTCTAATTTTTCACCATCAATATAATACTCTTCCGGCACTTGATCAGGTGAGACCACAATCTCTTTCATTGGTATTGGTTCTTCATCACCTTTAGGTTCAGTTTCAATCGTATAATAGTACCCGTTTGTCATGAGGCCAGAGTTCCACATTTTACCATCTGAGAAGTTTGCAGAAACTTCAGCAATATCCTCATCAAGCTTATTTGCATTAAAACGTTTCTTAACTGCTTCACCTTTAACAGAGAATTGACGAGCAAAAAGCCCATCTTTAAAGATATAAGATGTGTAACAAGCTAAACGAGTATCTAAATCGGCATCAGTAGGCAATGTGGCTTCGTATTTAGTATGTAATCGTTTTCCCCACTTTGTATCATTTCTAAATACAAAGAAGAACACACGACGTCTCCGTTGTGCACGACCATAATCAGCAGCATTGATAACACGCCATTCTACAGAATAGCCCAATTGGTTAAAAGCCGCTAGCATAATCGCAAAGTCACGACCACGTTGGTTGGAAGGAGCCTTCAATAAACGGTCAACATTTTCTAAAACCAAATACTTAGGTCTAATTACCTCAGTAGCACGGATAATTTCCCAGAAAAGAACGCCTTTTTTCCCTTCAATTCCAAGCTCATTTTTTTTACTACGTGCAACAGAATAGTCTTGGCATGGAAAGCCCCCAACAATCATATCTACACCATTGGCTTTCATTTCCTCAAACTTTTCATTAGGAATTAAAGCTACATCAATTGGAATATGTTCCATATCAGGAAATCTATATAAACCTACTTCATAGGCATCTTGTGTCTTACGAGATGGTTCATATTGGTTTGAATATAGCGTTTGAAAAACTTCTTTAGATGAATTTTCTAAACCTACTATAAAACCTCCAACACCATCAAACATGGAGAATATTTTCATTACTTTACCCCTTAATCAATCACCTTCATAGATCACTATTATAGCAGAATTTCCATAAAAGATCAAGATCAAATTGATTTTCTACTATATATCTTTCACAATCTCTGCTATGTATTCTCTATTTAACCAATAGCATTGCTTTGTTATATGTTGTCCATCGGGTAGCTCTACTTGATCTTTGCCATCTCTAGCCTTAGGACGAATATGACAAACACCATTAAAGCTAGCACCTGGTAAATTATTTGATACACCATTACGTACAGGAGTAAGTTGAACCCCTTCTTCCAAAATAGCTTTTGTTGTTTTCCAAAGATCTTTGAGCTCATGCTCAATTACAACCTCTGGCATATTCCACAGCATAATTCCTTTTAAATAAGGTTCTCTATTTTTATTTTCCTTCTCAGTCTCATCATATTGAAATACTACAAATAGATATTTTGTATACTCAAATTTTTCATAAAGCTGAGAGTCTTCCCATGCATCGTTAACCCAACGATGAAAGTCTATTTGTTCAAAGGACATGTGTTCCTTTGGGATTCCAGTAGGCTCAAGTCGTATGGTTTTAAACTTAATATTTGCTTTACTAAACTCTCTAAGTGATTCTAACTTAGTCCCTTTTACACCCAAAACCGCACTAATAAGATTGGCATTAAAAGCCTTATTTTTAGTTACTGGAATATCTACGAGTTTTGCAATTTCAGATACTCGTTTACCAATATATGGAGCGAATCGTTCTTGTAATAATTGTAATGTAGTCTTACTTTTAAGTTCATCAACATTAAATAGTGATGGTATTAATTGTCTATCAATAACACGGCGAGCAAAGGCAGACATGTAAGAACTTTTAAGAGAAAATGCACGTTGTTTAGCTGGTATATTAGAAAATGGTTGTTTTCTTATGGACTTAGCATTAGCCCCTTTAGTACAGGCAGCCAAATACATCGTATCGCCTTCCGAAATATTATGAGCCTCACCAGCTTTAATCTTATCTATAATAGTCTGCCAATCTTGCTTTATAATTTCTAAATCCACAGGATCAAAATTATGTAAAACAGACTTTATGATAGGAAAGTCCTTTTTATCTAATTCGTCTTTATATAAGTAAAATATAACCAATAAATTCTTATTTTTTTGCCAAAATGATGATTCTTCAAAAGAGTCTTTATAATCCTCTTCATAGTTAATAATATTTAAAACTAACCGTTCTTTTGCAGAGAAGTCATTCTTTTTATTTTCTTTTATAGCAGTAACTTTTAGCTCTAAACCTAAATCAACAAAATCTGCTTCTGCTCTGCTATTAACGGCCATTTTAAATAAGCCTTCTTCTAAAACCTGACCTATACCGCCCTTGTTTCCCCTACTATCCAGGCGATTATTTATATCAAACTCACCAACCGTTTTCCCCTCTGCAGATTCAGCTATATCTAATACTTCTTCAATAGAGTTATAAACCTTATCAGTGCCCATTAGAATCTCCTCCCGTCATATATACATAAATTATATCAAAGGTATTAAGAAATATACTAATTTAACTTTCACAGAGTATATTCATCTATAAATAGCGAATTACAAATATTAATACATGTTCACATAGCATAATTTCATCTATTCCTTATGATTCTCCGCTCTATACGTCTTTTTTGGGACCTAAG
>CAUHTB010000034.1 GCA_959608595.1 uncultured Veillonella sp.
TTCCAGGATCGCAGTTATTATTAGCTGCAGAACAGACATTATATATGGTGTTCCTATCTCTATTCATTGGTACAGTACTAGGTCTAATTATCGCAGTCACACTGGTAGTAACAAATCCTAATGGTATCGTTAAAAATAGTATTGTTTATACCATTACAAATACAATTGTTAATATTGTGCGTTCCGTACCATTTATCATTTTGATGGTATTTATCTTGCCATTAACAAAGATGATTGTAGGGACTCGTGTGGGTACCACGGCAGCTATCGTACCGCTTGTTATATTCATTGCACCGTATCTTGCTCGACTCTTTGAGAACTCTATTTTAGAGGTTAATAAAGGCATTATCGAGGCAGCACAATCGATGGGGGCCTCTCATTTTGAAGTGATTTGGCATTTCCTTTTACCAGAAGCAAAGGGTTCTCTCATTCTATCTATTACAACGGGTACCATAGGTCTAATCGGTGCTACTGCTATGGCTGGTGCCATTGGTGCAGGTGGTGTAGGTGATTTAGCTCTTACCTATGGTTATGAACGGTTGAACTTCCCGTTGATGCTATTTACCGTTGTTATTTTAATTATTTTTGTTCAGATTATTCAAACAATAGGTAACTACTTTGCACGTCGTGCACGTCGTTCCTGATTTGATGAAATAGATTCTAGTTATCTTGATTGTGAAAGTATAAAAGTATAGGAGAATATACCATGAAATTTAAAAAACTTCTTGCCTTTGGTGTGGCATTAGTATTTAGCGTAGCTTTTATTGCAGGCTGCGGTTCAAACAGTAGTGATAATGGTGCAAAAAAAGAATTAAGCTATAGCAAATCTCAAGGCCCTTACTCTGAGTTGTTCGAAAAAGGTGTAAAACCAATTTTGGAAAAACAAGGCTATACCTTTAAAGGTGTAGATATGTCTGACTTGGTACAAGCAGACCAAGTGTTGAGCGATGGTGAAGTAGATTTCAACGTTGAACAACATACAGCATACATGAAAAACTTCAACGAAAAACAAAATGGTCATCTTGTAGCCTTAACTCCAATTCCAACAGTACCAGCAGGTATCTTTAGTGGTTCTAAAACATCTCTAGATCAAGTGGCAGATGGTGACACTATTGCAGTACCTAATGATGCATCCAACATGGCTCGTGCTTATGCATTATTGCAAAAAATCGGTTGGATTAAACTTGATCCAAATAAAGATTTAGCGACAGTAACACAAGCAGATATTATTGAAAATCCTAAACATCTTAAATTTACAGAGATGAAATCCCTTACAATTCCTTCTGTACGTACTGATTTCAATTACATTGTCATTACTGGTGCGATTATCTATAATGCAAAAATCGATCCTAAAACAGCTCTTGCAAATGAAGATGTATTGCCACAATGGTTGTTACAAGTTGTAGTTAACGAGAAAAACAAAGATGCACAATGGGCAAAAGACCTTGTGGCAGCTTACCACTCTCAAGAATTCAAAGACTACATGGAAAAAAATAATAATGGCTTATGGTTTGTTCCAAAAGGTGAATAATATAATTTAGTAAGCTAATTACAATTGAAATATTTTTACAAAATAGATAGATAGCGATACCAATTAGATTCAATTCTTTACTTCTAACTGGTATCGCTTTTTATTGTTATAAAAGCTATTACTAAAAGTTTATTATCAATTAATAAGTATTATGATTGAGTTTATATCATCTTATTAAAATATTTGATATACTATATAAGCAATTTTGTAATTTTTGTTTTGAAGTAGTAAGGAGAGTTTCTAATGAAGTTGAATTGGAAATTATTCGCACCGCTTGTAGTAGCTATTCTTGTATGGCTCATCGGTGCTCCTGAAGGCCTTAGCGCAAATTCTTGGATTTACGTAAGTATTTTCGCTGGCCTCGTGGTAGGGTTGATTTTAGAACCAATGCCACCAGCTTTCATCGGTATCATTGCTGTTACCGTGTCTATGTTGTTTAAGGTTGGTCCCGCACCTGTTGTAGATAAAGCAACTGGTGTAGCAAAGGCGATTACTGATGCACAAGCTATCAGTTGGGGCCTTAGCGGTTTCTCTAATGCCATCGTATGGTTGATCTTCGCAGCCTTCATGATTGGTATCGGTTATGAAAACTCTGGCCTTGGTCGCCGTATTGCCTTGTTCCTCGTAGCAAAGCTTGGCAAGTCCTCTTTAGGTCTTGGTTATGCCATCGCTATTACGGACCTTGTATTGGCGCCGTTCATCCCAAGTAATGCGGCTCGTTCTGGTGGTACGATTTACCCAATCGTATCTAGTATTTGTCCAATGTTTGACTCCTATCCAGATAAGAATCCTCGTAAAATCGGTTCCTATTTGAACTGGGTAGCGTTGGCAACTACATGTGTATCTAGCTCCATCTTCTTGACTGGCGCAGCGCCAAATCCATTGGCTCTTGAATTGTCTGCTAAATCTGGTATTGTGGCGGCAAACTGGGGCACATGGTTCCTCGCATTCTTGCCAGTAGGTCTTATTTTGTTCATTATCACTCCATTGTTGACCTATGTATTCTGTAAGCCAGAGGTGAAAGGTTCCCCTGAAATTGCAGCGTGGGCAAAGGATGAGTACAAGAAATTAGGATCCATGACACGCAGTGAAATTTTCATGGCCTTGATTTCTGTGTTGGCTCTTGTATTGTGGATTGGTGCTTCTACATTTAAAGTAAACCCAACTACAACAGCTTTAATTGTTATCATCTTGATGATTTTCACTAAGATTATGACATGGCAAGACTTCCTTGCTAATAAACCAGCATGGAATGTTTTGACTTGGTTCGCTACACTCGTACCTATGGCTTCCGGCCTTAAAAATGTAGGTTTCTTGGACTGGCTTGCTAAATCTGCAGGTGGTTCTTTAGTGTCTCTAGATCCTACAATGGCAGTTCTTGGTTTGTTGTTAGCATTCTGCTTGCTTCGTTACTTCTTTGCATCTGGTACTGCTTATGTAACAGCTATGGTAGGCTTATTTGCTACTCTAATTCTTCAAATTCCTGGCGTTGACCCAGCGCAAGTTATGTTGATTCTTTTAGTACCAATGGGGATTATGGGTATCCTTACACCATATGGTACTGGTCACAGCCCAATCTGGTTTGCTAGTGGCTATAATAAAGGCCCTGAATTCTGGAAATTGGGCGCTATCTTTGGAATTATCTACCTCGCTATCTTTATCGTGGTGGGGATTCCATGGATTCAGTTCGTAATGCCACTTTTAGGATAAAGTGCTCCGCCGCCATATGTCTCTCTGCGCTCCATTCGCTGCAAGTCGCTAGATAGACATATGGCGGCTTCTTCTATCTTAAAATGGTTAAAGTTGGCAAAGCTCGACAAATCTAAAAAAATAAATATAATAGTGATGTGATGGTAAATTACTTATCTGGGGTTTTTACTGGAGATTTTTATTATTATGTCTACTTTTGAGCGTATTGTGCAGTCGATTTTATATGAGCTTGGTTGTATTTTAATTGGTTGTTTGGTAATGCAGTTTGTTCCGCATGAGGGACAGCCGTTTGTATTAATGGTTATTTTTTCCTTACTAGCTATGGTTTGGAATTTTGTGTTTAACTGGATTTTTGATAAACTAGTACCAGGTGATCGATTAGAGCGGGGCCCAATTATCCGTACAATCCATGCCGTATTGTTTGAAGGTCTATTTATGCTTGCTACTGTACCGATTATTATGTACATGATGCATATGAGCTTTTGGATAGCTTTTATGACGGATATAACGATGACATTGGTTATCTTAGGTTATACGTATGTGTATAATTGGGTGTATGATCGAGCGCGTCTATATTTTGTAGAGGCTTAATTTGAAATATGAGGTAGGTACCTCTTGTAAAATCTATATCGTATAGTAGGAGGTTCTTATGTCTACAAAGTCTATTACGGGCACCGGCCTATTGTTGGCCGTAGCCTTATTGGCGCAAAGTTTGCGTCTCATTTTCCCATTTATTCCTAATCAGGTGAGTATGTTCCTCATCGGTTCTATTACATCTGCTACCTTTGTACTAGCCACATGGCGCTATGGTTGGAAAAATGGTCTCGTTATTGCTTGGATTGCGCCAGTAGTCGCATATTTACAAGGCATGTTGCCGCTTCCACCGTTTATTCTGATTACTGCCCTTGGCACGACAGCCTATGTATTCATAGCGCACTGGTTACAACATAAACCGAAGGTATTGCTTATTATCGTGGCGGCCTTGGTAAAAGCTGGTGTTCTTTTTGGTGGGTATTCCTTGTTCTTTTCTTTATTCCAATTTCCACCGAAGATTGTAAATACTATGTTATTTGTATCTAGTTGGCCTCAATTGGTAACATCTTCTTTGGGGATTATTTTGGCTCTACTTATTACAAAACGCACAAAAAATTAGGTTATCTTAACTTAAAGTTATGGCAAGCCATTCAAAATAGATATGACTTTTTAAGGGCACTCATGCAGTATGAGTGCCCATTTTTGTTGACCTTAGTCATTGTCTACTTTTATAATTAACATATTGTATACAAATATGAGGAGTTGAATGGAATGAAATTTAATACAAAATGCGTTCATGGCAGCGGTAGACCAGATAGCACTGGTGCAATTTCCCCTGCAATTTATATGTCTAGTACATTTTCCCATCCAAAGTTGGGTGATACAACAGGTTATCAATATACGCGGGAATCTAATCCAACACGGGATCGTTTGGAACAATTAATTGCAGGTCTCGAAGACGGTAAAGATGCATTGGCATTCTCTTCTGGTATGGCAGCAGTGGACGCAGTATTCCATCTATTCTCCCCAGGAGACCATATCATTTTGGGCGATGATTTATACGGTGGTTCTATCCGTATGTTCACAAATATTTACGAACAAAATGGCATCGAGTTTACCTATGTAGGCACATCTGATCTTGATGCGGTGAAAGCAGCTTTCAAACCGAATACAAAGGCTGTTTATATTGAAACACCAACAAATCCTATGATGGAGATTACCGATATTCGTGCTCTCTGTGCGCTAGCTCATGAGCGTAATGCACTAGTAATCATCGACAATACATTCTTGAGCCCATACTTCCAAAAACCATTGACTTTGGGCGCAGATATTGTCGTTCATAGTGGTACAAAGTTCATCGGTGGTCATCACGATGTAATTTCTGGTTTCACTATTGTGAACGATGAGGAACTCGCTGCTAAATTGCGTTTAACTTACAAAACTGTAGGCGCTTGCTTGTCTGCCATGGATAGCTGGCTCGTTATCCGCGGCGTTAAAACATTGGCTCTTCGTATGGAGCAACACCAAAAGAATGCCATTGCTCTTGCTGAATGGCTCAAAAAACAACCTAAGGTTACTAAAGTATTGTTCCCAGGTCTTCCAGAACATCCAGGTTATGAAATCAATAAAGCACAAACGACTGGCTTTGGTGGCATGTTATCCTTCGAAGTAGATAGCGAAGAAACGGCTAAAACAGTATTGGAAGGCATTGAGCTTATTCAATTTGCTGAAAGTCTTGGCGGTACAGAGTCCTTGTTGACCTACCCTGTAACGCAAACACATCCAGATTTAAAACCAGAAGATGCAGAGCGCAAAGGTATTACACGTCGCTTATTGCGTCTATCTGTAGGTATTGAAGATACTGATGATTTGATTGCGGATTTGGAACAAGCTTTCAATAAATAAAGGAGTTCCTATGGGACAATATAATTTTGATCAAATTTTAGATAGAACTCACACAAAATCCTTGAAATACGATTTTGCTGTAAAACGTGGTAAACCAGCCGATGTGTTACCATTCTGGGTGGCAGACATGGACTTTGAGGTTCCCCCTGAGTTAAAGCAAATCCTATTGGATCGCGTGAACCATGGCGTATTTGGTTATACCGAATCCGATGATGAATACTTTGAAGTGCTACAAAATTGGTTTACCACGCGCTTTAACTGGACGCCAGACCGAAAATGGCTCGTTAAAACACCAGGTATCGTCTTTGCTTTGGCTATGGCGGTTCGTGCTTTCACCAAGGAAGGTGAAGGGGTAC
Organism: uncultured Veillonella sp.; assembly: GCA_959608595.1. Lineage (GTDB taxonomy): Bacteria > Bacillota > Negativicutes > Veillonellales > Veillonellaceae > Veillonella. The sequence continues at coordinate 6,037 of CAUHTB010000034.1, forward strand.
TCATCAATCAACCGGTGTACTATCCATTTAGCATGGTTATTGACGACAATGATCGCCGTCTTATTAATGTGCCATTAATCAAAGGTGAAGAGAAGTACACTATTGATTTTGAGGGCATTGAACGGGCTATCATTGAGGAAAATGTAACATTATTCCTCTTATGTAATCCCCACAATCCTGTAGGCCGCGTGTGGACTGAGGATGAGTTAAAACGACTTGGTGATATTTGTATTAAACATAATGTACTCATCGTAAGTGACGAAATCCACGCTGATTTTGTTTGGAAAGGTCATACACATAAGGTCTTTGCTGACCTAGGTGAAAGCTATGCGGAGCATTGCATTGTATGTACCGCACCGAGCAAGACCTTCAATATTGCAGGTCTTCAAGTAAGTAATATTTTTATTCCTAATGATTCCTTACGTCGTCGTTTTATTAAAGAAATCGACCGCGCTGGCTATAGCCAACTAAATACGATGGGCATCGTTGGTTGTGAAGGGGCCTATAAGGTTGGGGCACCTTGGCTCGATGAATTAAAAGAATACATTCAAGATAATATCCAATTCACCATTGATTATGTAGCAAAATATATGCCAAAAATTCACGTATATCGTCCGGAAGGGACATATCTCATGTGGCTAGACTGCTCTAAGTTACCATTAAGTCCTAAAGAACGTGATGAATGGATTATTAATGAAGCTAAATTATGGCTCGATACGGGTTCTATGTTTGGCGTAGATGGAGAAGACTTTGAGCGCATCAATGTAGCATGTCCTCGCAAAACATTGGAAGAGGGGCTTGATGCTTGGCGCCGTGCTTATGAGGCTAGAGGGTTTTAAGTTCATTAGTTAAGTTATTTAGATTAGGTTATCAAATTGTTTAGTGTGTAGAGGTGATAGTATGCCTATTAAAGTAATAAAAAATTTACCGGCCATTACGAAATTAGCTCAAGAG
>CAUHTB010000035.1 GCA_959608595.1 uncultured Veillonella sp.
TGTTACAGTTTATTCTCATTAAATTATTATATAAATATAAAGCATAAACTAATCAATTAAAAAGACTAATACTTCAAATGTTATCGTTTGAAGTATTAGTCTTATTTATAGGTGTAATCTTTTGTTTAGAAGCGCACTCGTATATATATAAGAGACATTTTATTTGTTATATATTTCTTCATTTATTAATCTAAAAATAAGTAATTTAAATACAATAATTATATATAATTAAAAATGAAGAGTTGATGGAAATTTTAATAAATTCACATAATTATTTTACATTTATCATGTATACTATTATATAGAAAATATTAAATATATAATAGTAACATTTGGGGGTAGTATTATTGATGTTCGATAAATATTGAGGGAGAGAATATGAGTACTACATTTATGTTGATGAATAATCCAATGGATTTAATTATGAATCTAGTGGTAAATACTACAGTTAATACAGATCAAATGGTATTAGAAGGTGCCATTGAAAAGTATAAAGTTGATTTTGATGCAGCATCTCGACAAGCTATCTTTACTTTTAAAATGTATGACAGTTCTAAGTTCTATAAATTACGTATTGTTGCAGATGCTAAAAAGAATTTAGAAGAACTTACTTCTACAGAGCATTTTTTCCAAGTTGTAAATATATTTGGTCTCACTATTAATATGGCTAAGTCCAAAAAGAAATCATTAGCCATTAAGGTGGATATGGAACACTCTTATGTATATCTTGAAGACTTGAGTTCTAATGATGGAACTATACATAAATTTCATGGTTGGTTGGAACATTAAAATTTGATATTTATATTATTTGACTCATCATATAGATCTATGAATTTTGTTCTATATGGTGAGTTTTATTTTACATGCGTAAATGATGTCACAACATTTTTATATATATCTTGTATTCATTATTACTATTGTATGTTATCCTCATAGTATCGCTCATTTTTATCGTCGGGATATGTATAGACTATATGCTGTTAGCTTTCATAGAAAAAACCGTTATGAAACAGATTACGTCGTACATTGAAAGTAGTCAATCATGGGTGGCGCAGAAGGTGCCATTTTAATGTGAATTTCACCGTTTTTTTGGTATAATAAACAAGTATTCCAACGATAAAACGGAGGTAATTCTAATGCGTAAATTCTTATATATGTTAGCGGCTTTGCTCGTATTGATTGGTATTAATACATATGATGTAGAAGCTCGTACGGATGTATATGCCACAACTTATAACGGTAATAGCTGGTATGTAGACCAAGACTCTGTGAAGAGATTAGGGGATGTACTCAATTTTACGGTGTATACTACATCTGGACTTAGCTATAAGGTAACATCTAGCGATAATAACTATTACAATGCAGATGTATTCTACTATAACAATAAACTCGTTTCAGACAATGGCCAATCCGTCTGGAAATCTCCAGGCATGATGGCGGCTATGCGTGTAGCACGTAAATAAAAATAAAGGCAGCGGTTTAAGCGCTGCTTTTTTACTATAGTATTGTTTATCTGTATTTGACGATATATAAGATTAATCCTATAATATAAACAGATAGCCAAGCGAGTAGATCCGTCGGGCTCATCTCAAAAGTGAAAATAATTGATGAAATGGCCTTTCAGTTACCTAATTATCTAGGGATAACGAAGGGCTATTTGTCTTTTCCAAGACAAATAAGCGCCACAAGTGCTCCAAAGGCAATGATTACACTCATTACCTCTAGAATTATCATGATTAACTCATAATCACTCATAGACAACCCTCCCTTCATTAACGAAGAGAGGCCCAACCTCGCTTGACTATCCTACATCAATTATATGGCGAACATATAAGCGAATCAATAAGAATCTATTTATAGAAATATACAAAAATATATATACGTATACGTTGGCAGTAACTATAGTTACTGCTTTTTTATTTGTGGTAATCTTATAGCTATGTGACAAATTTCTCTCATATTTACAAGAACATAATTATTAAATATAATTAAATTATTTAATGATAGTTTATAGTGTGTAAATGAGAGGGTTTTTATGAAACGTGTGTGTAAAGCAAACCTATCCCTAGCAATTGCATTGACGATTGCTAGCTCTGTAGTGCCCTATGTTATGGCTGAGGGCATGACTATTACAGCTACTAATGGTGGATCATTTAAGGCTGGTGAAATGACAAACCACATATCTACAATTGAAGCAGATAATGGTGGTACAGTTAGTATTGATAAGGCTGTTGCCGATGTTGGTTATAATAATAAGCCTTTCATTAGCAGTAAAGGTGGCAGTAAGGTTACCCTTAAAAATGGCGTTTATGATGTTAGCAATGTGAGTACTCCTATTGCGGTGGCTCAAGGTGGTACTGTTAATATTGGCGTAGACGGCAACAAAGGTAATTTTATCGGTAACGACTTATCTTTAGTTGGTGATGTTATCGTTAAAAGCGACCCAAATTATGCGTCTGAGATCAACATTGGAATCATTGGTAAAGAATCTCTTTGGGACGGTTTAGCCTTTAATTTAGCAGATAAAGATGCAAAGCATCCAAGTCATATCAATGTATTCCTTGGTGACTATGGTTCTTGGGAGCTTTTCTATCAAGGTGGCTTGCATGAAGGTAAATTAGATGGTGGTATGCAACCTAGCCATGTACATCGACTTGTAGGTTCCAAGAATCGTAACTATGCGAACATGGTAACCCAAAGTGAGCATAATAAACTCTATGTAGATAAGCTTGAAGGTCATGTAAACTTTATCTATGACCCTAATGATGAAGGTGGAGATACTGAGGATCCAAGCTATCAACCACCAACTAAAATCTATAATGGTGTGACACCAGATTCTTTCTGGGGTGGGGATATTCACATTACAAGTGCAGCTCCTGGTGCGGCTGCTCATGTGTATACGACTCAAAAAGGCCTAGACATGTCTTCCGAAGAGAATGTAAATAAGATCTTAGATAATTTGGCACATAAGATGTATTATGACAACTATGTAAATGGTGAAAGAAATCTTCAAGGCACAGTAGCTATTGCATCTGATGGTTCTGAATCTGGTCGTTTTACAGTCATCACTTCTGGTCATGCTAAAGAAGGCGATATTACATGGCAAGCAGATAAAGATGGTCAAGGTAAATACGTATATGGTGAAAATAAACCGGCTCCGAAACCAGAAGTAAAACCAGAGCCAGCTCCGGCTCCAAAACCTGAGGTTAAACCGGTTCCAGCTCCAGCGCCTAAGCCGGAAGTTAAACCGACTCCTAAACCAGAGGTAAAACCGACTCCAAAACCAGAGGTTAAGCCAGCACCAAAACCAACTCCTAAACCAGAAGTGAAACCAGCTCCAGTGCCAGACCGTAATTCTCACATTCATGTTATCATGGGTGATTTCGATACACCTCATATGCGCGGTGCCCGTTCTGCTATTATGAGCAATATTAATGGTTGGAGAACATTGACAGATAATATATATCGTCCACGCGTATTGCAACAAGGCGAACCAACAGGCATTTGGGCTCGCGTTGGGGGTGGTAAATATAGCTATACCGCAAAAGGTATCGACACAGATACAACATATACACGTATTCAAGGCGGTTACGATGCTAAAACAGGTAGCGGTTGGACTGTAGGTGGTCAAGTATCCTACCTTCGTGGCAACGATGACTACGTATTCAATGGCACTGGTAAGGAAAAAGCCTTTGCTGTAGGTGCGTACGGTGTGAAAGATCTTGGTAAAGACCAATACATTCACCTTGAATCCCAAGTAGGTCGCGTTTCTAATGCTTTCACAGCTCGCAATGAAATTGGTGAAAGCATTTCTGGTGATGCTAAAGCGAATGCCTACACAATTGGCGCACGCTATGGTAAAACTGTGAAATTCCAAAATGGTACATACATTGAACCACAAGCGCAATTGAGCTACACTCACTTTGGTGGGGATAGCTTTGATGCGGGCCGTATGCATGTCAACGAATCTGGTATGAGCAGCACAGCAGGTGGCCTTGGACTTGAAATCGGTAAAACATTCGGCGCAGGTAATATCTATACTCGCGTTGGTGTAAACCATGCCTTCTCTGGCACTGTAAATACAGCGTACACAACTGGCAATACTACAAAATATACAAAACAAGACCTTAAAGGTACTTGGACTGATCTAGCATTCGGTGGTCGTTATGGATTCAATGCTAATAACAGCATCTTTGCTGACCTTAGTACAGGTCTATCTGGCGACTATAAAGCAGGCTGGTCTGTAAATGCAGGATTTACACATAAATTCTAAGGATCAATTTAATAAATTATTCTTTGTAATATAGCCAATATATAAAGCCTCCTAATAGTAGAGTAATAACTTTATTATTAGGAGGCTTTTATAATATATTTCGTATATTTCTATTAATAGATTCTTATTGATTCGATTATAGGGCGCCTTTGGAGCACTTGTGGCGCTTATTTGTCTTGGAAAAGACAAATAGCCCTTCGTTACCAGTAACTGGATAACTGAAAGGCCATTTCATCACGTATTTATTTCTTGAGATGAGCCCGACGGAACCACTCGCTTGGCTATCTGTTTATATTATAGGGTTTATATCATATATCGTCAAATACGGATAAACAAGTGTATATTAAACAATTTTATATGGTTATTATTTACCATGAGGCAGCGAATTAATTGTTGCCTCTTTTTGTATGCTTCCATCTAATAGATACTAATTTTCCAACAGATGACAATTTTTAAATATTTTTAAAGTAAATGCGCATAATTCATTTACAATTCACTAAAAATGATGTAATATTTTAAATATATTTTAAAAGTGTTAGAAAAAAGTTTCTTTATTATGAGAGTGTATATCTGTCTTTTACCGTATATAAAGGCTAATAAATTAACTCATAGATATATGTTTCAGTATGAAGGAGCTTTTACAAATGTGATTGTATTGTATGTGAAATATTGATTGAGGTGTAAGAGGATGAGAGGTAGAAATAAGATTTTATTATCTGCTGTTATGATGACTTTATTGTCATCTACGATGGCTGTGCCAAGTACATGGGCTGCAGCGGGTCTTAATTCTGATGGCCGCGTATTTGCCGTAGGCTCTGAAAGTAAATTTGAAAGTACTGGTAATACGACTGCCAATGGCGTGGTAGCATCTAACGGTGGTCAAGTTACGATTGGATCCTTGGATACTCCTAATACAGACCAATTGCCTAAACGCTATCGTCAGCCAGCTTTCATTACAGGTATGCTCGATAACAGTTCCATTCAAGTGGATGGCGGGGTTATGGACGTGACTACTGCACCATGGCAGTCCCCATATCCAGTAGCGTTTGCATATAATAGTAAAATTAATCTCGGCATTGATGATGCGGGTACTGTAAAACACAAAGTGTTTAATATGCAAGGTGATGTGCTAGTATCTGATAAAATGATGCCTCCTCATCAAGAACAGCAACCATCTGTGATTAATATCGGCCTAGGCCGTGCACATAACAGTCCTAACCAGTTTTCCGGTAAGGCTGTGAACACCTTAGAGGATAAAGGTGGCGAGATCAACATGACCTTTGATGGTGGCATGTGGAGCCATGATAACATGGGCGGCTTGGAATCTTTCAAAATTGATGGTAAAACAGAACGTAGTAGTATTAACAACCTCACAGGTACTCGTACGCGCGAAGGTTTCAGCCGTATTGCGCAGGACTCCCGCAGCGACATTCATGTAAATAAATTGGACGGTCATATTAATGTTATTTATGACATGACTAGTGGTACTGGCTTAAATTATGCTAAACCAGGTTCTAAGAAAAACGGTCTTGATCCAGCTGACATCGAGGGTGGTAACTTTATTGTAAAATCTGCTGCAGCTGGTTCAGGTGTGCATGGCTATGTGACAGGCGATCATCTTGATACTTCTTCTGAAAGCAATGTAAACAAGATTTTAGATAACTTGGCACATAAATTCTATTATGAAAACTATGTAAAAGGTGAAAGAAATCTTTCTGGTACAGTATCCATCGCGTCTAAAGGCATCGTGTCTAGCTTCCAAAAAGCATTGACTACAGACCAAAAAGAAGGGGATATTACTTGGAAAGATGGTAATGGCCAAGGGTCCTATGTGGCGCCAGAACCAAAACCTGTTACACCAGTAACTCCAGATCCTAAACCAGTTACACCAGTAACTCCAGATCCTAAGCCAGTTACACCAGTAACTCCAGATCCTAAACCGGTTACACCAGTAACTCCAGATCCTAAACCAGTTACACCTGTAACTCCAGATCCTAAGCCAGTTACACCAGTAACTCCAGATCCTAAACCAGTTACACCTGTAACTCCAGATCCTAAACCGGTTACTCCTGTAACTCCAGATCCTAAACCAGTTACTCCTGTAACACCGGATCCTAAGCCGGTTACACCTGTGACTCCGGCTCCTAAACCTGTAACACCAGTAAATCCTAATCCTGTTATTCGTGGTGCTTACGATACACCTCATATGCGTGGTATTCGCTCTGCTGTAGTAGGTAATATCAATGCATGGCGTACTGTAGCTGATGATATGTATCGTCCTCGCGTATTGCAACAAGGTGAACCAACTGGTATTTGGGCTCGCATCGGTGGCGGTAAATACAGCTACTCTGGCAGCGGTATCGACACAGCTACAGATTATACACGCATCCAAGGCGGTTATGATGCTAAAATCAGCCGTGGTTGGACTGTAGGTGGTCAAGTATCCTATCTTCGTGGTTCTGAAGATTATGTATTCGATGGTTCCGGCAAGGTTAAATCCTTCTCCGTTGGTGCTTATGGTTTGAAAGACCTTGGCAAAGATCAATATGTACATGTAGAAACTCAAGTTGGTCGCGTATCTAATGACTTCACA
>CAUHTB010000036.1 GCA_959608595.1 uncultured Veillonella sp.
TGTGAAAGTCAGTGACTTAATTATTCGATATAACTATTGTATTAAGTTATATAACCCTAAACTGTCATGACTTACTTTCAGATAAGTCAGTCAAACGCTCTACAAAGTAAGCCATATTTGACTCGATGTCCGGACCTCTACGGAACATATCGCCCCCAACGAGGAACATTGTATCATTACCGTATAACTTAACTAGTTCATTAAGACGAGCATCTGTTACACCACCACCTGGAGCTGGACAAGCCGCTTTCATCAATCCCAAAGGATGTTTAATATAAGAGGAAATTCTCTTACATTGCTCCTCTGTGAAAGTAAAACGTCCACCATAGGATACAAAGATTGGCATATCAGCCCCAAAAATACGAGGTAACAAGCCTAATTGTAGATAATCAGCTATACCAGATGTGCCAGGACTTACAAATCCACCTGAATAAGCGGGATGGTGTATAATAGGCAATCGTAATTTTTCATCACTAGCTAGTTTATGTAGCCAACCAAACCCAACGAGGCCTGAGGCCACCATAAGAGCCGTTGCGCCAGCTTCCTTAGCAAAATAAGCACGTTCTATTACGTCTGTACCATCGCCAGACACATTAGCTGCATATAAGGTATGTTTGTCGTGTTTATCATTCATTTCACGCACTATAGCAGCACATCGCTTTACCCGATCTTTAAATTGAGAGAACGACTGATTAGAGATACCATGGTCATCCTTAATAACATCTGCCCCACCACGTGTATAAGCCCCACACATACGAGCTAACTCTTCATTAGGTGTCCCCATAGGTTTTACAACGGCTTGAATCATAGGACGCGTTGGTGTTTCCACTAATTCGCGAAGCCCATGCAAACCAAAACGCGGTCCTTTAAACACATCGTAAAGAGTTGGGCATAATTCAACATCCACCACCCAAATATGAGGTTGTAAGGATGAATTTCCAAAAACAACATTTAAAAATTGCGTTGCTTCTAAGGCAGTAGTATCTACAAGATATGAAATACGAGCCACATAATAACGAGATATATCGATTACAGCATTTGGCATGACACCGACATTAACATATGCAGAATCTTTTTCCATCGGTTCAAGGGATTCTAATCGACCAGTAATGTTTCCTTTAATATATGGATCTGTGACAAACTCATAAGGAAACTCTATGGTTTGTTCTACTTGAACAGCCCATGCAATGGCTTTCGCCTCTTCATATGAACTTGCTTCTATTCGATACGTAACTATAAATCGCTCGTCTTTCATAATGCGTCTCCTTTGCAATAACATTATATAATTATATACCAAAGTAGTACTTCATTCCATACAAAAAAGGCCTCACTCTAAAACTAGAGTGAGGTCTTTTGAAAGAGTGATAACATGTATATAGATTTTTTACCTATATGAACAAGGTTTCTACCGTGAGAGACAATACATGTAATCGTATGAGAATTAATTGATTTAACTATATCTTATTGATAGAAATGTTTAGGATAACCTTTGAATCGTGTGAAGTGACGATACTTACGTGTTGCACGGTTAGGTTCGTTAACAGTTTTGTAACCAAAGCCATTGAATACTACATTCAACAAAACGGCTACGATACTACCAGCTGTGATACCAGATTTCAAAAGAATTTGTGCCCAAGCTGGGAAGTGTGCATAGAATTGAGGTGCTGCCAATGGAATCATGGATACCCCAATACTAATTGCTACAAGCATTAAATTATAGTTGCCATCGAAGTTAACTTTACCAAGGGAACGAATACCACTGGCAATAATCATACCAAACATAGCAATCCCTGCACCACCTAATACTGCATTAGGGATACAAGCTACAACAGCTGCTAATTTAGGGAAAAGACCTAATAAAATCAAAATTACACCGGATGCTGCTACAACGAAGCGGCTTTTTACGCGTGTTACAGCGATAAGGCCTACATTTTGAGCGAATGCTGTGTAAGGGAAGCTATTAAGAATACCACCGATTAGAGTGGATAAACCATCAGCGCGAAGCACTGCAGCTAACTCTTTTTGACCGATAGGTTTATCTACGATTTCACCAACCGCAATACTATCACCAGTTGTTTCTACCATAACTACAAGCATTACAATGATCATAGAGATGATGGAAGCAAAATCAAATGTAGGTAGGCCAAAGTAGAACGGTGTTATAACGGAAACCCATTGAGAACGACCTACTTCAGAGAAGTCGGTAATACCACAGATCATAGCAAGAGCAGTACCAAGGATAAGACCTACCAAGATAGCCAGATTACCTAGGAACCCTTTACCAAATCGATATGTTAAAATAACGAGAATAAATGTAGCTACACCAAGAGCTATGTATAGTGGATCGCCGAAGTTTTTATTACCTACACCCCCACCCATCCAGTTAACTGCTACTGGCATCAAGTTGATACCAATAATAGTAATGATGGTACCTGTTACTACAGGTGGGAATAGACGAATTAAGCGACTAAAGAATGGTGCTACCAAGAATGTAAATAAACCGGCCACGATAATAGCACCATAAATCGTATTAATATCATGCTGTTGGCCAATCAGAATCATCGGCCCTACAGAAGCAAATGTTACACCTTGAATAAGAGGAATACGACCACCAACAGGACCAAAACCTAATGTTTGTATCAATGTGGCTACACCACATGTGAACAAATCGGCTGTAATCAAACGAATTAAATCTTCAATTGGCAAATGCATGGCTTGCGCAATAATGATTGGTACCGCTACGGCACCTGCATACATGGCCAAAACGTGTTGTAAACCATAAGCAAATAATTGCGGGATTGGCAGCATACCATCTACATGGTTGACACCAGATACACCTTTACTCATAAGAATCACCTCATATCTTACGTTTTAGTTACTAGTAAATAATATAGTCATACTATCGTACTTGATAGAGTTTAAAAATCTCATAGACTTCACGTGGGAACCTTGATGGTCAGGGGCTAATGCCCCTAACCACTAAGCAAATATTCTATTTTTTATAACCTGTATGTTGAATCGGCAAGGACCTACGTGGTTCTCCGTCGATACGACGATACGCATTTGCAATGGCTGGTGCAATTGGGATACTGGAGATTTCACCAATACCTTTAGCGCCGTATGCATATTGTTCAGGTGTCCCTTTTTCAATAAGACTTACTTGAATTGGTGGACATTGTGTAGCTCTAAGAAGACCTAATGTACCATATTTAGCTGTTACATAACCATCTTTATAAGGGAAGTCTTCTGTAACCGCATAGCCCATACCCATGATGGCACCACCTTCAGCTTGACCAGAGCAAGATTGAGGATTAACTACACGACCTACATCGTATGCTACATGTAGTTCAGCAACTTTATTATCTTCCCCAATTCTAGCTACACATGCACCATAACCATAAGCAACATGATTTTTCGGATGTGGTTTATCAGAGTTGAATGGATCTGTTTCACCAAGGAATTCTTCGTAAATTTCTACACCATTCAATTCTTCTAATGTCTTAGTTTGTAACATTTCTTTCAAGCGAAGACTTGCTTGACGTGTTGCTTCACCAGTGAACACTGTTTGACGAGATGCAGTAGTTGTACCAGAGTCTGGTGTACGTACTGTGTCAGGGCGTTCTACAAATACTTTGTCAGCTGTTAAACCAGTTGTTTCACAAAGCACTTGAGTAGCCATTGTAGCCATACCTTGACCGATACAAGCTGCGCCAGTACGGATACGAACTTTACCATCTCGTACTTCTAAGATAACGCGACCAGTATCAGGTAAACCTACACCGATACCACTATTTTTTAAACATACTGCAAGACCTGTACGGTCAGATGCGTAATATGCATCTTTTACTGCTTCCAAACATTCTGCTAATGCAGTTTCTTCAGAGCAAATTTGGCCATTTGGTAAGGAGTCACCAGGGCGAACAACGTTTTTATAGCGGAATTCCCATGGATCCATGCCTACCAATGCAGCCAATTCATCAATGTTTTGTTCTTGACCAAAGATAGTTTGTGTTACGCCGAACCCGCGGAATGCGCCACCAGGAACAGTATTGGTGTAAACACAAACGCCATCAAAGGCAAAGTTATCAAATTTGTAAGGACCACAAGAGTGTGTACCAGCACGTTGAAGTACTGGGCCACCTAAGGATGCATAGGCCCCACAGTTAGATACGATGTTTACCTTACTTGCCACCAAGTTGCCTTCTGCGTCACAAGCAGTAGTAATATCCATTTCCATCGCATGGCGTTTAGGGTGAATATTAAGACTTTCTTGACGAGAGAATAGAACCTTAGTTGGTTTACCTGTGAGCCAAGCTACAAGAGAAGCATGATGCTGTACACTCATGTCCTCTTTACCACCAAAGCCGCCACCTACGAGCATGCTGTGAACTTTTACAGATTCTTCAGGAATGCCAAGCATACGAGATACTTCGTGGCGATCATCGTAAACGTTTTGGCTACCGGAATGCAAATGAATTACATCGCCTTCACGATATGCTACAGCACATTCAGGCTCCATGAATGCATGGTCTGTTTGAGGTGTGGAATAGTGATTTGTTACAACAAATGCAGCCTCTGCAATAGCCTTATCTACATCGCCGCGAGATAATGTTTGACGAGACAATACATTTCCGTTTGGATGTAACTGAGGTGCATCTGGTTTCAATGCTTCTAATGGATCTACTACAGGCTCTAACTCAGTATAATCAACTTCAACGAGAGCAAGAACTTCGTCTAAGTATTTTTTCTCAGTTGTCGCTACTAGTGCAATAGCATCACCAACATAACGAGTGATATCGCCTTCTGCAATGAGCACATCCCAGTCTGGTACCAAGTGACCAGTCTTATTGAATGGAACATCTTTAGCGGTTAAAGCCGTTACACATTTAGGATGTGCAAGTGCTTTAGAAACATCAACGCGATCAACTCTAGCACGAGGATATTTAGAGCGCAATGCTTTAGCATAAATCATGCCATCCATATGGATATCATCAGCGTATTGTCCAGTACCTAGTGCTTTTTCCTCTGCATCTACACGGTGTAAACGAGCACCTACATTACCAGTTGTATCCTTTTCAGGAACTGGTAAGTTCTCACGGAACATTTTTGCTGCCAGCATAATGCCTTCTTCAATTTTTACATATCCTGTACAACGACAAATGTTGCCTAAAATAGCTTTTTTAACATCATCAGGTGTAGGGTCATTATTTTCATCAATCAAAACTTTTGCACTAATAATCATACCTGGGATACAGAAACCACACTGCACCGCTCCGCATTCACCAAAAGCATAGGTGTATACCGCTTTTTCCCGTTCAGATAGTCCTTCAATCGTTACAACCGATTTACCATCTAATTGGGATAATTTAGTTACACAAGCCTTTGCTTTTTTTCCGTCTATAATTACTGTACACGTACCACAAGCACCAGCACTACAACCTTCTTTAGTGCCCGTTAATTTCAAATCGGCTCTCAAGAAATCAATTAAACGCTGATCCTCTTGAACCTCATGTTGGGTGCCATTCACTTGAAAGCGGTACATATATAGCCCTCCTTTCATTAAGGAATACATTCACCAAGATATGATTCTATTAAGGATCCATCTTGTACCACATGGTGACCTCTAAGGATTACATCGCGAACCTTACCGGTTACGGATATCCCCTCATAAGGTATATAGTCAGCCTTTGTATGGGCAGACTCTTTTGAAAGAACATGTTCTACGCTCTTATCAACAATTGTAATATCCCCATCACTACCAACGGCTAACGTGCCCTTCTTTGGATACATACCGTAAAGCTTTGCAGGATTTTCACTAACTAATTTCATAAAATCTACGGCACTCATATTGCATTGGTTTACCAATACATCATAAGCGACGATGCCCCGTTCCTCAGCGCCTGGAATGCCACCTGGAATACGGGTAAAGTCATGACGACTTTTTAGTTTTTGATCCTCAAAATTGAAGCTACAGTGATCGGAGCCAATAGTTTGGAATATTCCATTTACTAAAGCGTCCTTCAATGTCATTTGATCTTCTTTAGTTCTAAGAGGTGGACTCATCACATATTTAGCGCCTTCATAATTAGGCAAGCTATAACGTGATTCATCAAGTACCAAATACTGTGGACATGTTTCGCAAGTCACGGTATGACCTAATGCACGTTCTCGAAGAATTTCTTCTACCCCTTCTTTAGAACTTACATGCACAATATGTACTGGATACTCTAGAGAAGCGCCTATTGTACTAAATCGTTTAATCGATTCCGATTCAATCATAGCTGGTCTCGTAAGTGGATGATTACTTATATCTAATTCACCGCGCTTACGCTTATCAGCTACGAGTGCATCGATGAGATCACCATTTTCACAGTGAGCTCCTACAAGTGCGCCTGTTGGTTTGATAGCTTCAATAGCATCATAAATCTCACGGTCCGTTAAACGGAAGCCATAAGCTAAATATACCTTAAAGGATGATACACCAGCTTCAACCACTTTTGGGATTTCACTGGCCACAGTATCATTCATTTCTACAAGCTCCATATGGAATTTGTAGTCACAGGAGCAATGCCCTGCGGCACGCTCCTTATGAACCTCTAAGCCTTTACAAAGGGAGCCTTCCTCAGGAGAAGCAAAATTGATAATTGAAGTAGTCCCGCCAAGGATAGCAGCCTTTGTGCCACTATCAAAATCATCCGCAGTAGATGCTAAAGCATTAGTCATTTGGAAGTGTGTATGAGGGTCTATAAATCCCGGGAATACATAGCAACCTTTTGCATCAATTACTTCAGCACCTTCTGGAACAGGAACGTGTTCATCGATGGCGACAATTTTGTCGCCATCAATTAATAAATCTCCGGTAAGG
>CAUHTB010000037.1 GCA_959608595.1 uncultured Veillonella sp.
TAGTTATCAGCTACAGTTTCCAATTTGCGGAAACGTTTATCAGTTTGCGCTACGTGCATTGTAGGCGCTTCTGCTGGTTTACCTTCTTCATTATGTTCTAGACCAGTAGAAAGGAATAGACCATTTTTCATGCCAGGAATTGTACGAGGAGAAATGCCATCTTCTGTCAATTCAAAGCGTTTGAAGTAGTTAGGTTGTTCCAATTCAGGAAGGTCAGCTTCCTTCATCATTTTACCGCGATTAATAGGTACACGGTTCAAGTCGAATGTAGGAACGGATTGTTTATTCAAACCTTGTTGTAAGTCCGGCATAAAGATAACTGGGCATTGATACATTTCTGCCAAGTTGAAAGCTTTTTGAATTTCGTAGAAACATTCTTCGATAGATGTTGGAGAAATAACGATACCTGCATAATCGCCATGAGCGTTGTAGCAAGCCGCATCAATATCGGATTGTTCAACCTTTGTAGCCATACCTGTGGATGGACCAGAACGTTGAACGTCGATAACAACCATTGGTAATTCAGCCATGGAAGCCATGGATAAGGATTCAGCCATCAAGGAAAGACCAGGGCCAGAAGTACATGTGAAGCCACGAACACCTGCGTATACGCCACCCATAGCTGTCATACATGCTGCGATTTCGTCCTCTGTTTGAACGATTGTAGCACCCAATTTATCCATATTTTTAATCATATATTCCATTACTTCAGATGCTGGAGTAATAGGATAAGATGCCATGAAACGGGAGCCCGCAGCAATAGCACCTAAAGCACATGCTTCATTACCTAATAAGAACATTTGATCTTTCTTACCAGGAGCTGGCAATGTATCGATTTCCACATCGCCCAATTTTTCCATTACAAGGCCATAACCATCGTCAAAGGCAGCTAAGTTTTTATCCACGATTTCTTGGGATTTTTTCGCAAATTTAGCAGCAATCGCATCTTTAAACATCTTAGTATCGAAACCAAGAAGTGCAACAGACATACCAAGTGCTACGATATTACGCATCAACAAGGAACCTTGTTTCATTGCAGTTTCAGAGATTGGCAAGGACAAGCAATTAACCTTTGTACCTTCAAATTTAGAGAAGTCAGGATTTACTTTGCTGTCACAGATGATGTAACCGCCCTCACGAACTTCAGAACCATGCATATCAACTGTTTCTTGATCAAGAGAAAGCAAGAAGTCTACGCCTTCACCAATAGACATAACTTGTTCTAATGCAACGCGCAATGCGAATGTAGTATGACCACCTTTGATACGAGATGCAAATAAACGTTGGCTATACAAGGAATAACCTTCTTTAGCGAGGATTGTCGCCATGATTTCGCCACAACTCTCGATACCTTCACCTTGTTGGCCGCCCATTTTCCAGATAAAATCTTTACGTTTTTGCAAGAGATTCACCCTCCTTAGGATAAAAATTACACTGCTGACAAGAGTCTACCTTACTATGTTAATGTTTTATAGTACGAACCTGTCCATATCGTCATTGTATCATGTATATATTGGGTTTACAATGTATCATTTCACATAATAATAGGTATAAATTAAGGCATTATAACTAAAAATTATAAGAAAAAAGGATACTACATGCTAAGTAGTATCCTTTTAGTATTAATAGTTATCGTTTTAAATAAATTATAGGAGAATGCAGTCTATACAAAATTATATAGAATATTTATTCTGTAACACCTCTTGCTGACGTTCTTTCGTAAAGAATATCTCCTCTAAACATAACCCTTGGGCTGGCGCCGTTTTACCTATAACACGACGATCTTTAGCGGCCAAATAGCCCTTGATATCCTCCACCTTGCGTCTTCCAAGGCCTACATCGACGAGGAGCCCTGCAATATTGCGAACCATGTGGTATAAGAACCCATCCCCCACTACAGAAATAGTCACATGAGGTCCCTTACCCTCTACATGAATGCCCATAATAGTCTTAACGGGATCAGCGGGCGTTGAATTCGTCCCCTTTAAGGTTGTAAAGTCATGGGTGCCTAATAATTCATTGCCTGCAGCTTGCATGAGGTCGATATTAAGAGGCTTCTTAACATGCCAATGGTATCGTTTCGTCAACGGATTAGCAATGAGCTGATTATGAATAGTATATACATATTCCTTACCATATATATTCCATCGAGGCTTCCAATCAAGTGGAATTTCCACAGCTTCAAGGACCACAATGTCTTTAGGAATATGAGCTATCATGGCACGCGGAATATTTTCTACCGGTATAGCACCAGAGGTTTGAAAGGTACATACTTGAAACTTTGCATGTACCCCTGCATCCGTACGAGAAGCACCGTAGATTTGAATGGGCTCATTACAGATTTTTGATAAGCCATATTCTAAGCAACCTTGTACGGTTAAGCCCTTATCATTAGGTTGCTTCTGATAGCCTGCTAAATCAGTGCCATCATAAGCGACTATAATCCGTATATTTCTCATAGATCAAGCCACCATAAAACGATGAGTACGATGGTAACCAAAATGACAGCTCCTACGCCAATATAATCTACATAGGTAACTTGTAGTTCTTTCATGCGCGTACGGTTTACACCACCTCGATAGCAACGCGCTTCCATAGCAATAGCCAGTTCATCAGCACGTCTAAATGCACTGATGAATAAAGGAACCAGTAAAGGTACCATATTTTTTGCCCGTTGAATGATAGACCCTGTTACAAAGTCTGCACCACGAGCAGATTGAGCTTTCATAATACGATCTGTTTCATCCAATAAAGTAGGAATGAAACGCAATGCAATAGTCATCATCATAGCCAATTCATGAGCAGGTACGCCAATACAACGGAATGGGTTTAGCAAATGCTCAATACCATCGGTCAAACGAATTGGTGATGTTGTATAGGTCAATAGGGAGGAGAACAAGATTAAAAAGATTAATCGTGCCGCCATTTGTAGACCCATAGCTAAGCCTTGATCTGTAATATTGATAATGCCCCATTGAAAAAGTGAATTACCTGGGGTCGTAAAGATATGAATACCCATAGTAAATACAATGATAATCCAAAGTGGTTTAATAGCCGACCACATCAAGCGTAATGGCAATCTTGATAACAGCATAGCAAAGATGGTAAATGCCCCTACCAAGCCATACGCAAGAGGAGAATTTGCTAGGAAAATAGCTACCACAAAGATAGTTGTAGCAATAATCTTGGCACGAGGATCCATACGATGCAAGAAGGAGTTTCCTGGGAAGTACTGCCCAATAGTAATGTTATTTAACATGGCTACCTCCTTCTAGAATGGCTTGTACTGCATCATCTACGGATAATACACGATTAGATACATCTAGTCCTTGTTCACGCAAATATTCCATAGTTACAGACACTGGTGGTACGTCTACACCTACCACTTGTAATTCATCGCGATGGTTATTAAAGATATCCATCGGTTCTCCATCGAGAACGATGCGACCTTTATCAAGGACTACAAGGCGAGATGCCATGCGCGAAATATCTTCCATATTGTGAGATACAAGGATTACTGTAATACCCTTTTCTTTATGAAGGCGAATGATTTCCTCAAAGATTTCTTCACGACCAAATGGGTCAAGGCCTGCAGATGGCTCATCAAGAACTAGGAAGTCTGGATCCATCGCCACTACACCGGCAATGGCAACACGACGCATTTGACCACCAGATAGGTGGAATGGAGAACGCTCTGCATAAGTATCATAGTCGAGGCCTACAAATTTCATGGCATCTCGTACGCGTTCATCCACTTCATCTGCACTAAGGCCTAAGTTTTTAGGACCAAATGCAATATCTTCGGCAATGGTTTCTTCAAATAATTGATGTTCTGGATATTGGAACACCATGCCTACCTTATGACGCATCTTCTTAGCTTCCTCTGTAGAAGCGCTAATATCTACACCATTAACGGTAACGGTTCCTGTAGTAGGATGTAATAAGCCATTCAAATGTTGTACGAAGGTTGATTTACCAGACCCAGTATGACCAATAATACCTAAAAACTCACCATTTTCAACAGTAAGAGATACACCATGAAGGGCCGTTTTTTCAAATGGAGTGCCTACACCATAGGTATAGGTAATATTATCTAATACAATCGCCATTAGTGTACGTCCTCCCCTCTTACTACATCTGAATTTTCATTGTTAGGAGAACTCATCTTGTGAGCACCTACGTTATGTTCACTTAGTAATTGATCAGCCAATTTAGAATGCTTTAGACCTTCTGCTAATTCTTCATTGTTGATGATACTCTTACCTACTTCATAACCTTTTTCATTCAATTTGAAAGCAATTTCAGATGCTACTGGTACATCGAGGCCGAGGCCTTTTAAGGTATCTACATGGCTAAAGATTTCACGAGGAGTACCATCATGTAACTTCACGCCATTTTTCATTACCACCACACGGTCAGCCGTAACAGCTTCCTCCATAAAGTGTGTAATGTATACGATAGTAATACCCTCTTCTTTATTGAGTTTATGAACTGTTTTAAGTACTTCACGACGACCTTTAGGGTCTAGCATGGCTGTTGGCTCATCAAGGACGATACAATCTGGTTTCATAGCAAGTACGCCGGCAATAGCAATGCGTTGCTTTTGACCACCAGACAACAAATGAGGACCATGTTCTCTATATTCAGTCATATTTACAGCCTCTAATGCTGCATCGACACGTTTTCTAATTTCTGCACTACGAATACCTAGGTTTTCTGGACCAAAGGCAACATCCTCTTCTACGACAGCTGCTACAATTTGGTTATCAGGATTTTGGAATACCATGCCTACATGTTGGCGTATATCCCAAATATGCGCTTCATCGCGCGTATCATAGCCACATACATTGATATGACCTTCACTAGGTTGTAATAACACGTTGAAATGCTTAGCTAGTGTACTTTTACCACTACCATTCGTACCGATGATACAAACAAACTCACCGCGCTTAATAGATAGATTTACATCATTTAAGGCATGTACATCATTGCCATTTTCATCGGTATAGATATGACTCATATGATTGACCTCAATCATAATGTCTTTTTCATTCATGGATAACCTCATATCTTTCTAGTCAATTTCGTTTCTATGAAAGTAAACCCCTTTGCGGTTAACAATACATATTCAATATTACGATAACTGCTAACATATTACGATATTATACTAATCGATTGTACCATAAAATTGACAATAAAAAAACGGTGCTGCAACATAAGTTACAACACCGTATGAGTTTGATTAAACTAACTCGATAATAGCCAAAGGTGCAGCGTCACCTTTGCGAAGACCAGTTTTGATTACACGAGTGTAACCACCTTGACGGTCTGCATATTTTGGAGCAATTGTATCAAACAATTTTTTTACTACGCTTTCATCCATGAGGTATGCAAGAACTTGGCGACGTGCATGAAGATCACCACGTTTAGCCAAAGTTACCATTTGATCAGCTAAAGAGCGAAGTTCTTTCGCTTTAGCTTCTGTAGTTTCAATACGCTCATATTGGAAGAAAGATGTTAACATGCTACGGAACAACGCTTTACGAGCGGAGCTGTCGCGGCCTAATTTTCTGTACATTCGTCTTCCTCCTTATTCGCCTTTTTGTTTAAGGTGAAAACCACCTGGATGATTGTTGAGTTTTTCCTCAATTTCATCGATGGATTTTTTACCTAAATTGCGAACTTTTCCTAAGTCATCAATGGTTTTGTCTAGCAAATCTGCAATTGTATTAATGCCAGCACGTTTCAAGCAGTTATACGCACGAACAGAGAGTTCCAACTCATCGATGGAAATCTTTGCTGGGCCGTCATCTACAGCCGGTTCTTCATTCTCGGAACCTACTGGATCAACAACGATACCGCCTTCACCTGTGTTTACATCTACAACATCTGCAGAGTGCGCTAATTTAGTGAAGTTCCCTAAATAACCAATCATAATGGCAGCAGATTTTGCCACTGCATCAGCAGCAGTAATGGAACCATCAGTCCAAACTTCTAATGTAAGTTTGTCAAAGTCCATTTCATTGCCTACACGAACATCACTCACTTCGTATTTGGCACGAAGAATTGGAGAGAAGATGGAATCGATTGGAATACAACCGATTACATCTGTATCTTTTTTATTCTTCGTGGAAGGAACGTAACCTTTGCCACGTTCGATTACTACGTCCATTACGAGATGAGCTGTCTCATCCATTGTCGCAATCACTAGTTCAGGATTCAATACTTCTACTTCTGGTGGGAATTGTTCAGCCAAGTCAGCAGCTGTCAATACGCCGTCCTTTTGGAAGTCAAAATGAACTTCCAAAGGTAATTGAACATCTTCTTCAACTTTAATGCACAATTGCTTTAAGTTAAGGATGATATCCGTAACGTCTTCGCGAATACCAGGAATAGTAGAGAACTCATGAAGAACTCCATCAATTTTGATAGAGGTGATAGCTGCCCCATCCAAGGATGAAAGCAAAATTCTGCGTAAGCTATTACCGAGAGTGATACCATAGCCACGGTCTAATGGTTCACATACAAACTTACCATAGCGACCGCCTTCGGCGATGTCCACTTTCTCGATTTTAAGTTTCTTTTCTTCGCTCATCAGGAACATCCTCCTATACAACACACGTTCATAGTTTAATTATAGCACCGTATCAAATCGGCCGCTATAAATTATACACGACGGCGTTTTGGA
>CAUHTB010000038.1 GCA_959608595.1 uncultured Veillonella sp.
AGAACCAAATTCTTACAGGAGCGGAATGGGAGAAACTACTTTCAGAATATCCTGTTGTGGTAGCAGATAAGCGTAAATATTATATTGAATCTAACCGTTCTCACTATAATCATGCCCATCATAGCGACGGCCTTGATGCGGCAGAGCAAATCATCGCTGAAAAATATCCAGAATATAGCGCTGCTTTTACAAAGGTTTGCAATCGCACATGGGCGCACATGTTCAATATGTTTGTTATGCGCCGCGACCTATTTGATCAATACTGCGAGTGGATGTTCTCCATCTTGGAAGAGATTGAACATCGCGTCGATATTTCCAATTACGATACATACGAAGCGCGTATTTATGGTTTTGTAAGCGAAATCTTGCTCGACGTATGGATTGAAGCTAATAATATCGACTATAAAGAACAAAATGTATCTTTTATGGAGCCTCAAAATTGGTTGAAAAAGGGTAGTTCCTTTGTGTTGCGTAAATTTGGTTTACAAAGTAAAGGCTAGGTACCATTGTGAATCCAGTACTATCTATCATTGTTGCAGCATATAATGCGGAAACTACAATTAAACAAGTTATAGACAGTGTATATTCACAAAATGTAGACACATCCCTATATGAGTTGATTATTATAAATGACGGTTCTCAGGATAAAACAGGGGAACTGCTTGATACATTGGCTAGATCCTATCCTGATATGTGTCTTGTGATTCACCATATTCCAAACGGTGGTGTATGTAATGCTCGCAACTATGGCCTATCTATTGCGTGCGGTGCATACGTAACCTTTATGGACTCCGATGATTATTATGGTGAAAACATCCTTTCTGCCTTTTTCGAGAAATATAACCAGCATCCACAAGTAGATTTTTGGAAATACGGTGCTGTTGAACATTACATTGAGCATGGTGAAAGCCTTCGTGACAAGGTAAACGACGTGGCGGATTTTCTATCTAGTGATGCTACAGATATTTTACGAATGGCTCTTGAAATGGAATATATTCCTCTCTTTGGTTATGTGTGGAACGGATTTTATAAACGACCTATCATCGAAGAGCATCATATTCAATTCTTATCGGAATATATTATGGAGGACTTTATGTTCTCCTTCGAATACTTGACTCACGCCCAGTCCATGGGGACGATTCCTCATGTGTATTATCACTATATGCTCGACCTAGATAAGACGAGTCTATCTAAGAAATGGGAGCCAAAGTACTACGAAATGTATCGCTTGAAGGTTCAAACTATTCATCAATATATGGTTAATGTAGGTATTGATGACGCACAGTGCTACCAATTGTTGAGTGTGTTATACGTTAAATATATGTATTCTGCACTAGAGCGGATGGGCGCAATTTCTTCGCTAGCTGGTAAATATAAATGGTTACAGCAGTTATGGCAAGACGATATATATAAGGCTATGCAACCTCATATGAAGGGTGGTGCTTCTCTCATCGGCGTATTATCTGGATTGCTTAAATATAAATGGAATTTAGGTATTATCGCATGTACAGAGTGCATTTCCTTTGTGCGCCATCGCTTAAAAGGTCTATTTGCAAAGATCAAATCTATTTAGAAAGAAGCACGATTATGATAAACCGAGAATCCCGTAGATTGCGTGTATTACAAGTCGGTATGACACGTAATCTAGGTGGCATAGAAACATATTTGATAGAACAATTTAGACATCTTGATAAAAGTAAAATTGATTATGATTTTGTGAACATCACAGGGGAATACTCTATTTGTTATGAAGATGAAATCTTAGCCTCTGGCAGCAAGATTTTTAAGGTTGTTTCTAGACATAAAAACCCATTGCTCCACTATTGGCAGTGGTTTAATATATTGTTACAAAATAAAGGCGTTTATGATGTAATTGTTTTGAATACGAATAGCTTGGAATACGTGTTTCCTCTAGTATTGGGAAAAATCTTTGGCATACCTGTTCGTGTTATTCATAGCCATAATTCAGGCTTTGAAAACAAGCAAGGCTTGGCTCGTCGTCTCTTGGTGGGAATGAACAAGAAATTATTGGCTTGGAGTGCTAACTTGCGCTTTGCATGCAGTCAATTTGCAGGACAATGGATGTTTAAAGACAATCCATACCATGTTATTTATAATGCCATCGATATTCATAAATACGATGCAGATCTGATAGTTCGGGAAGAAACTCGGAATGCTTTAGGATTACACACAGAATTGACCTTATTACATGTAGGTCGTTTTTCGTATCAAAAGAATCATAGTTTCTTACTCGATATTTTTAAGGAAGTTCATAGGATTCAGCCCGATTCTGTGTTGTTGCTAGTAGGGGATACTACTGAAGAAAGTGAATTCTTAACGGAAGTCAAACGAAAAATCAAAGCATACGGGTTAGGGAATGTCGTTCGTTTGCTAGGCAGACGAGATGATGTTAATAAGATTATGCAGGCTGCAGATGTACTTGTGATGCCGTCCTTTTTTGAAGGCCTTACCGTTGTTGGTATTGAGGCACAAGCATCGGATTTACCATTGCTTTTATCTGATACAGTAACTAAAGAATTGGGACTTTTACCATCTACTCAATTCATTTCATTAGAAGCAGGTCCTACAGCATGGGCTAAGGCAATAGTAAATAGTAAACAACATAATAGACAGAGTCGTTATGAAGAATTAAAAGCAGCTGGCTATGATATTGGGAACGAAACAGAGCGTGTAGAGAAGTTATTAATAGATGCTTATCATGAGCTAGCATAATAGTTGGGAGAAGGAATGGAGTTAGCATTACAACAGGCCATCGATGTACATCCGGTCATTACATTTGATGTCTATGATACGCTAGTATGTCGCGTTATCTATAAAGATAGAGATCTATGGCAATTAGTGGATCGGGAATACCAAAAGCGAAATCATGCAAAGCCCATTGGTTTTTACAAGAAAAGGGAGACGGCTGACCATAAGGCGCGTAAAACGTATCCGTACCGAGAGGTAACACTGGACGAGATTTACGAAGTCTTTGCTGATTTATACGGTCAGGAATTAGCCGATGCATGTAAGGCTTTAGAAATTGAATTAGAAATCAATTTAACCTTTCCTAATGATGAGGTTATAGAGGCCTATCAATACGCATTGAAGCAAAACAAAAAGGTATATATCATTTCCGATATGTATTTGACGGATACCATCATTGGTCAAGTATTAGAACATAATAAGATTACAGGTTATGACAAACTATTTGTGTCCTGCATATACCGCAAAACTAAACATGAAGGGGGAGCTTTGTTTAGTGCTGTGTTAGAGGAAATCCAAGCAGAAGCTAAGAATGTGCTACACATCGGAAATGATGCTAAGGCAGATATTCAACAATCTAAAGCTGTTGGCTTAGATGCGTACTTAATCAAGCCTCCTAGTCGTAAATCGTACGTCAATGAAAGCAAGGCGAAGAGCGATTTAGATTATTCTTTATTATATGGTTTTATCAAGAAACATAACTCCCCTCAAACGCCTGATTCCTTGGCGTATCGCTTGGGATTCGATGTGTTTGGTCCCATTGTTAAGGGCTTTATGGAATGGATTAAGGTACATAAGGATAACTATAATCTTGATGCTATTTTATTCTTAGCCCGTGACGGCTATGTATTGCAAGAGATTAGTGACCAAGAGGGGGAACTTACTAGTTTCTATTCTTATTTGTCTCGTCGATCTGTAGTTATTCCTATGATTCAGTATCGTCAGTCCTTAGAGGACATTTTGCGGTTATATAAATCTTGGCAATCAAATATAAAGCTGAATACTTTATTTAATCGATTGGGTATTCCTTATGATGAGGAGGTTGTTCGTTCCGTTGGTTTAAGTGAAAGCTCCACTTTTACGCGCGATGAATTGTCTCAAGATGAGCGAGTTCAAGCCCTCTATAGTCAAGTGCGAGCGAAGGTATATTATAATTCGCAAGAACAAGGACAGTTATTGTCGGATTATCTCAAACAGTATAAGGATTACGGCAGAATTGGTATTGTAGATCTTGGTGCTGGTACCATTGTATCGGCGCTTCAGCAATATAGTACAATCAAGAACTATAATATTGATTGGATTCCGCTCTACCTACAAAATAGTCTTGAGCCAACGGATTCGTATATTAATGTTTCTCAAAACTACGAATTGCAAACAGCGTTACGCTTAGGTTATATGTTCTTAGAGGTATTTTTTACGGCGCCACATGGTACAACTTTAGGCTATGAATACAATGAAAAATGCGAAGCTGTCCCTTTATTAGAGGACTATGAATATAGCTCTATGCCTGAGGAATATAAGAATCGCTTGGCTGAGCTACACCAAGGGGCTATGGACTTCTATCATTCTTATCCGCTAGATATGATACAATATGGCTCTATTGATGCGGATTTAGTGATGACGAACTTCATTCAATTTGTCTTGCATCCAGATGATGAAGATGTAGCGTACTGGGGACCATATCCAGTGTATATAGACTCCTTTGAGCCGATGGTTAAGAATAAATCCTTGGCTGCTTATTTAAGTAATCCAAAACAATTGGTTACGGACTTTAAGGATAGCATCTGGCCTGCAGGTTTCTTACATGCTCTAGG
Organism: uncultured Veillonella sp.; assembly: GCA_959608595.1. GTDB lineage: Bacteria > Bacillota > Negativicutes > Veillonellales > Veillonellaceae > Veillonella. The sequence continues at coordinate 4,581 of CAUHTB010000038.1, forward strand.
TAATTCTAATCTATTATTAGGTATGTTAAATCATAGTAATCAACTGCGATTATCTTTGAAAGATAAGTTGGTGAAGCGATGAAAGTAAACTGGTCATTATTGGAAAATATTGGTTCTTTGCTAACTGTAAAAGGTCTCCAATATATTCTGAGCTTTATTACCTTCCCTTATTTAGTACGGGTTCTTCACGTTGATGGCTTTGGTCAGCTCGCCTTTGCTACGGGCGTGGTACAGTACTTTTTACTATTTTCTAACTTTGGCTTTGACCTCAGTGGACCTAAAAGTATTGCGCGCCATGATCGTGGGCCAAAGAGGGGCTTTTATTTCAGTTCCATCATGGGGGCTAAGCTCTTTATTCTCGCCGTTATAACCGCTGTATTTGGGATATTGATGTTTATCCTGTCTAACTGGTTCAATTATAATGCACTCCTTTATGGGGCGGTGTATTTAAATGTTATTGGTACGGCTCTGTTTCCAATTTGGTTCTTCCAAGGAATACAGAAGATGCGCTACATCACCTTTGTTAGTATCTTAGGTCGTATCGTATCGGTAGCGGGGATCTTTATCTTTGTAAATACCTTAGATGATATCGTGTGGGCTGCATTTTTCCAATCCATTACTAATGTAATTGCAGCAGTATTTTCGTGGACCATCATTTATAAGGAATATCCAGATATTTTGATGCGCATTAAATGGTGTCATATTAAGGATGCCATTAAGGATAGCGTTCCATACTTTGGCTCTATGGTGGCTATTAATCTTTATACTAGCTCCACTATCGTATTCCTCGGTTTAGTAACGTCCGACTACGTCGTGGGCATCTATACGGCGGCAAATCGCATTATTGATGCTTTCAGAGGTGGTCTAAGCCCTGTAGTTGACGCCTTATATCCATTTGTTAATAAAATCGCCAAGGAATCCAAGGAAAGAGCTCAATCAGTGTTGCGTAAAGCGACTATCATTCTTTGTTCTAGTACATCCTTGCTCTGCATTGGTATCTTTATAACTGCTAAATGGTTGGTTTACTACATTCTTGGACCAAGCTATGAGGAGTCCGTGTCGGTATTGCAAATATTAGCATTCTTGCCGTTAGTGGTTATTACTAGCAATATTTATGGCCTATTCGGTATGATATCCTTTGGTCATCAAAAGGAATTTGTTACGATTTTGGTTCACTCTGCTATTTTAGATTTATGTATCGTGTTCCCGTTACTCTATTACATGGGAGCCGATGGCGCAGCATTGACCATGCATTTAACAGAAATCTATGTACTCTACAGATGTATTAAATTCGTAAATGCTAGTGATTTTAGATTTTTATAATTAAATAAAGAAGTGAAAGCATATGAATACATATATTTTAAACGACCTTAAACGAAAATGGTGGCAAATAGCCCTCGTAGGTATCCTTTGTGCTATCGTTATCATCGTGTCTCGTACGGTACTAGTAAAACCAATCATGGTACATGGTCCCATCAATGCATCTGTTATCTTTACAGTAGATAATAAGACCCCAGATACTATTGTGAAGGATGATCTTCATTTAAGAGGAATGCTTCAATCACAAGGTTTTATCATGGGTTTTGTGAAGCAAAGCTCTAATGATCTTGATTGGTCTAAACTCAACTCCAATTGGGGTGCCATGGATGCGGTCAATCAGTTCAAATGGTATCAACAACATGTCTTTGTAAATACAGAGGATCCTAAAATTTACGAATTGTATATCATGTTTAATCCTAATGATGTACAAGATCCAGACTATACGAAGGCTCATTTGGATATCTTAATTAATCAGTACATTAGCTATGCCAATAGCAAGGTACAAGCTATCAATCCAAACTATTCTATTCGTCTCGTTGATAAACAAATTGTTGAAGGCGATGCACAATTTAAAGATGAAGGCTTCTTACCTGTGAAGTACGGTATTATAGGCTTTATTTTGGGTAGTATGGTTATGATTTTGTTTGTTTCTGTAACAGCTGTAAGGAAGTATCGTCATGGTAGATAGCCAATTTTGGTTCATATCACTGTCCCTCTCATCAGTCTTGCTGTTGTTAGT
>CAUHTB010000039.1 GCA_959608595.1 uncultured Veillonella sp.
GCATCACGACGTACTTTTATGCGTGGTGGATTATCTTGCCGATTATGGTCGTATTCTTTGGGCGTGCTTTTTGTAGCTGGTTCTGTCCAAGTGGTTGGGTTAATCAAATGCTCGGAAAAATATCTATGGGGCCACTAAGAAATCGTAAGAGCTATATGCGTTTCCTTCAACTCGGCATGGTAGCAACTATAATTTTAGGACTCGTAGTATATTTTAAATTTGGTAATCCCCGCATTATGATCCCAATTCGGACGAGCGATGAATATTTTAATGCTGTCATTTTATCTATGCAGTTCTCCGAATGGTATTGGGCGGCTCGTACTATAACGGTCGTTTCTATTATTGCGGGCTCCCTTATTATCGCCAATGCTTGGTGCCGCTTTGTATGTCCTTTTGGGGGCGTTATGGAGTTGCTTCGCACAATTTCTATTTTTAGAATTTTTAAAACCAATGATTGCGATAACTGTGATGCGTGCTTGCGCGTATGTGAAATGGGAACACGACCAAATGAAATGAATTGCACCAACTGTGGTGATTGCTTACATGTTTGCCATAAAGATGCTATTAGATTTGGTCGGAAAGGTTAATTATGAAAGAAATTCAAGGACAAAGTTTCCTACAAAATCATCCTTGTTACAACAAGGCCGCTTCTGCTAATTGGGGGCGTTTACATTTACCAGTAGCACCGAATTGTAATATTCAATGTAATTATTGTAATCGCAAGTACGATTGTGCGAATGAAAATAGACCAGGCGTGACACAGCATGTCTATACGCCACAAGAGGCGGTTGCCTTTGTGCACAAGGTGTTTGATGCTCGTCAGGATATCTCTGTAGTGGGTATTGCAGGCCCTGGGGACCCTATGTGTGATGCAGACAAGACGCTTGAAACCTTCCGTCTCGTGAAAAATGATTTGCCTCATGTCATGCTTTGTTTGTCTAGTAATGGCTTAGCCGTACCTGATTATATTGATGAAATCGCTGATTTAGGCATTACGCATGTAACAATTACGGCTAATGCTATTGACCCAGAAATTGCAAAAAATGTATATTCCATGGTTCGCTATGAGGGTAATATCTACAAGGGAATCGATGGGGCCCGTATTTTACTAGAACGTCAGGCTGAAAGTATCCGAAAACTAAAGGAAAAGAATATCATTGTTAAGATTAATACTGTAGTAGTGCCTGATGTAAATATGGACCATGTACCAGCTATCGCTAAACAAGCGGAAGCTTGGGGCGTTGATTTGATGAACTGTATTGCCATGATTCCTGTTCATGATACGGCCTTTGAAAATCACCGAGGCCCGACTTTAGAAGAAATCGATAATATGCGTCAATTTATTGGTCACTATGTGCCGCAAATGACACACTGCAAACGCTGTAGAGCTGATGCTATCGGTCGTTTATGCGAAGCGTAGAAGTATAAAAGGCTATATACCGAAGTATATAGCCTTAATGGTTAAGTATTATTTAGTATTTTTAAGGATTCTATGTAGAGCAGATAATGCGGCTTCCACATCTTCATGTGTGTTAGCATAGCCAAAGGAGAATCGCACAGTTCCTTCTGGATAGGTTCCTAGTGTTTGGTGTGCTCGTGGGGCACAGTGGAGACCAACACGTGTCATGATGTGATAAGTAGATTCTAGTTTGTAAGCAATACTTGCTGGGTCCATACTATCGATTGTGATGGATACAACGGCAGTTCTATCTTGGATATTCTGCTTACCAACGATGTTAATACCATCTATTGATTGCAATCCTTCGAGGAAGGCTTGTGTTAACGCTAGCTCATGGTTATGAATGTTTTCCATTCCTTGTGACTCAATATAGGAGAGCCCTTCGTTGAGTCCAATGATACCAGGTAGATTCAAAGTACCTGATTCAAAGGCGTCGGGCATATGGGTAGGCATTGTTTCTAAATGTGAGAAGCTGCCTGTACCACCAGCAATAAGAGGGGTTAAGGTTTGAGCCATTTCTTTGGTCAATATAATGCCACCAATACCTTGAGGTCCCAATAATCCTTTATGACCCGTAAAGCAAAGTGCATCAATATGACAAGCTTTCACATCAATAGGAATAACACCTGCCGTTTGGGCTGCGTCTACAATAAATTGTAGATTATGAGCCTTGCAGATGGCACTAATTGATTCGAGCGGTTGAATGGTGCCACATACATTGGACGCGTGATTGATAATTAGGGCTACTGTGTTAGGTCGAATCAATGGCTCAATAGAGTCCATTTGGATGGATCCGGTGGAGTCGCATGGAATAGTATCAAAGGTAATGCCTTTATCTAGTAGTTGTGTGAGCGGTCTCATAACTGCGTTGTGCTCCATTGAGCTAACGAGCACATGATCCCCTGCTTTTAATAGGCCCTTGATGACCATATTTAAGCTCATCGTCACATTCTGTGTAAAGATAACGTGCGATGGATCATGGCCGTTGAATAAGGTTTTTAGTCGTTGTCTTGTTGTATAGATAATATCCTCTACATCGTAGGCGAGGGAATAGGAACCACGGTTGATGTTTATACCCCGGTTCGTTATATAGTCGGACATAGCGGTGGCGACTGTTGGTGCTTTAGGAAATGAAGTGCTTGCATTGTCTAAATAGATATAGTCCATAGATAATCTCCATAAATAACAATGTATATTTATGGCTATTATATCATGAGTAGCATGTTACTTAGAATCGGAGCATGTACTCATAGAGTTTTTGTGTTTGTAGTTTGAAAGGAGTTTACTATGAGTGGGTCTCATGAAAAACGGAATTTAATTATCGCAGGCCTTATTATTGGTGCTATCGCGGGCTTCCTCGTATTAGCTGGAAATCCAGGTAATATGGGATTCTGTATTGCGTGCTTTGTTCGCGATACTGTCGGTGGTCTAGGTCTACATCGTGCCGCACCGGTACAGTACATTCGTCCAGAAATTATCGGTCTTATATTAGGGGCTTATGTATTGTCTATGATTCGTGGCGAACACCAAAGTAAAGGTGGTTCATCTCCAATTATTCGTTTTATTCTTGGCTTTTTTGTTATGATTGGTGCTTTGATGTTCCTTGGCTGTCCAATTCGTATGATTTTGCGTCTCGGCGGCGGTGATTTAAATGCCTTATTCGGTATTGCCGGCTTTGCAGGTGGCATTGGATTTGGTACTATTTTCTTAAAACGAGGTTATTCCTTACAACGTACCTATGCGTTGAGCAAATTAGAATCTGCTATGATGCCTGCTATTCAAGTAGGTTTGCTCGTACTTGTTGTAACAGCACCTGCATTTATCTTCTTTAGCCAAAAAGGTCCTGGCGCAATGCATGCTCCATGGCTCATTTCTTTGGCGGCTGGTCTTGTAGTAGGTGGCTTATCTCAAGTTAGCCGACTTTGTACGGTTGGTGGTTTCCGCGATTTATTCTTGTTTAAAAAATCTATTCTTATTTTTGGATACCTTGCAGTGCTTGTAGGTGTATTTTTAGTAAATATTAGCTTCGGTAACTTCCATCTTGGCTTTGAAAACCAACCGATTGCACATACAGATGGATTGTGGAACTTCTTAGGTATGGCGCTTGCAGGTTTCTGTAGCGTATTGCTTGGTGGTTGTCCATTGCGTCAATTGATTATGACTGGTGAAGGTAATTCTGATTCTGCGGTTACAGTACTTGGCCTTGCAGCTGGTGCGGCGTTCGCTCATAATTTCGGTTTAGCTGCCTCTGGTGCTGGTCCTACACTAAATGGTGAAATTGCTGTAGTTGTTGGCTTTATTGTGGCACTTATTATTGCTGTAGTTAATACAAAACGAGCAAATGCGTAGGGTAGAAATGAGTAGACTAGAAATGAGTAGACTAGAAATGAGTGATTATGAAGTATATTGCAACATTTTACTCTCACTTTGGCGCGATTCGCTTCAAGCGTGAAGCCCCTGAAGGGGTAACCAATATAGAACTTCGTCCAGTGCCGCGCGATTTGAGTTCCTCTTGTGGAACGAGTGCATCCTTTGATGCTAGTGAAAGTTTTACTTTCACAGAGGATTCAACAGAGGAGATTGAACAAATCGTAGCTGTTACAGAGGGCGGTTATAAAACTATATATGAAAGTCCCAATAAATAAGGCCTAAAGCCTATTTAGAGCTGTTAATGTAGACAGTTCTCCAATTATTATGTCATGTAAAAGAGGAGCTATCCGTTGAGATAGCTCCTTTTGGTTTATATAGCTCTATATTTTTTAGGTGGTTCACCATTTTCGGCGGCTTCTTTATCAGCGCGCCATTTGCGTTCAAAGTATTTATGATATTCTACAGGAACGTCATCAGGTGTTAAGCTTTCATAAAAGCTAGTAGTTCCATTAGCCTTAGCTTGTTCGTAAAACCATGTTTTAAATTCTAGCATGGACAAGCGTGCTTGTAGGTGTTCGATTTCTACTAATACGCGATCTCGTTGATTTCTAATAATAGATAATCTTTCGTTGATACGACTATCACCTTCCACGCAGTAGTCGATAAAATGCTTTATTTCTTTAATGGGCATGCCTGTGTGCTTCATGCATTCAATTAATTCTAACCAATCCATATCTTCGTCGTGGAACACACGGATGCCTCCGCTAGAACGTTCGACAAATGGCAATAAGCCTTCTTTGTCATAATAGCGTAAAGTAGAAGGTGCCACATTTAGTTTTTTTGCGATTTCGCCAACAGTATATGTCATAGGACCTCCTTTTGGGTTCATATTAAATTTGTAAATGGATTTAGTTTCAGGAGTAATGTATTAAGCATATAATATACATATATTTTTAAAGATTAGACTTAAGTTTTACGTTCTCGCTTGACTTAAACCTAACTTTAAGTTCTATACTCGTTACATATTGGATATACAGTATAGCACGGTTAGTAGTACAATACAAATTAGATTATAGGCACTATAAATATTGTGTAATCTGATGTTACTAATTAATATAGTTATATTCCTTATAGGCAGTACAGAAAGTCTCTTGGTTTTAATAAAGCACTAATGGTGACTGAAAAGAAAGGAAACTTATGAATTTAATTGATATAAAATCTCCAGCCGATTTAAAAGGCTTATCCCTTGCTGAATTAACAGATCTAACTGCACAAGCTCGTCAAGCCCTCATGACAAAGGTATCTGAACAGGGCGGTCATGTTGGCCCTCCTATGGGTGTAGCGGAAATGATTATGGCTTTGCACTATGTATTTAACTCTCCTGTAGATAAGATTGTATATGATGTGTCTCATCAGTCTTATGTGCACAAGATGGTTACAGGTCGTGCCTTAGCATTTTTAGATCATAATCATTACGATGATGTAACAGGTTATACAGATCCTACTGAAAGTGAACATGACTTCTTCAACATTGGTCATACCTCTACATCTATTTCATTGGCATCTGGCTTAGCGACAGCTCGTAATTTAAAAGGGGACTCTGAAAATATTATCGCTATTATTGGTGATGGATCTTTATCCGGTGGGGAAGCCTTTGAAGGCCTTGATTATGCAGCCACATTAGATAGCAATATGATTATTATTGTCAATGATAATGACCAATCCATTGCAGAAAATCATGGCGGGTTATACCGTGGTCTTCGAGAATTACGTGAAACTAATGGTAAAAGCTCCAAAAATATTTTCAAGGCTATTGGTTTAGACTATCGTTTTGTAGCAAAGGGAAATGATTTAGAAACATTAATTGATGTGTTTAAGGATGTGAAAGACATTGATCATCCAATTGTGTTACATATTGTTACTCAAAAAGGTAAGGGCTATGCCATTGCAGAGCAAAATAAAGAAAAGTTCCACTGGACTATGCCATTTGACTTAGAAACAGGTAAGCTAAAAGCGAAAGATAATGGGCCAACGTATGTTGGTACGATTGCGAACTACTTGATGGAGCAAATCAAAGTAGATCCAACAGTGGTAGCTATTATTGCAGGTACACCAGGTGGACTTGGATTTAATTCCGAACGGCGCAAAGAGGCTGGCAAACAATATATTGACGTAGGCATTGCAGAAGAGCATGCTATTGCCATGAGTTCGGGTATTGCTAAAAATGGCGGTAAACCAGTATTTAATGTGTATAGTACATTTTTACAACGTACCTATGACCAATTAGTACAAGATCTTTGCGTCAATAATAATAGTGCCGTTATTATGAATCACCAGGCCTCTGTATATGGCATGAACGATGTCACTCATTTGGGATTCTTTGATATACCTATGCTTACAAGTATTCCTAATTTGGTATACTTAGCACCTACCAATAATGAAGAGTTATTGGCTATGACTGAGTATGCCGTGCATCAACATGAGCATCCGGTAGCAATTCGTGTTCCTGTTGGTGACTTTACTAGCACAGGTGTTGCAGATACAACGGATTATAGCCTCTTAAATAAATCTGAAGTGACTCGTCGTGGCGAACACATTGCTTTATTAGGCTTAGGTAATTTCTATCATCTCGCTAATCAAGTAGCTGATGAATTGGCTAAAGTAGGCATTAATGCAACCGTAGTAAATCCTAAATTTGCTTCTGGCTTAGATGAAGAACTACTAGAAGATTTGAAAGCAAACCA
>CAUHTB010000040.1 GCA_959608595.1 uncultured Veillonella sp.
ATGGGTGATGTTCGCATGGATTATGGTGAAAGCAACATACCGTCTTATAAACCGATTGAGCCAATTCGCCCTATTAATAATCATGGGGACGATGCGCGAGATTGGACAATGTTGACCATGTGGCTTATTAATCACGAAAAGATATTGGTTTCTAAAAAATAGATGAAAAATAACTACATATATGATTAAATATATATAGTTAACTACAGTATATATTTAAAGGAGGGTATCTATGTCGATACTGAACGTAGTAGGCGCCAAAGTTTGGGGCGGCGGAGAGCAATATGTATATGATATGTGCGACGAACTACATAGACGACATATACCCTCTTTTGTTTTGGTTGATACTTCTAATCATGAATTACAAGAACGATTTGAGCAAGTAGCAGAGGTTTTAACAGGAAATCTTTATTCCTGTAAAGGATTTACATCGATTTTAACTATTGCTAGGCAAATAAAAGAACAGAATATCACTGTTATTCAATGCCACTCTGGTAAATATATTTTATTATGTATGGCTTTAAAGCGTTTAACAGGAGCTAAACTTGTATTTTATAGACATAATGTGGTAAAAGCGAAAACCGATATGTATCATCGTTGGATACAGTCCAAAGTAGATGCTTTTATATGCGTTTCCAAAAAGGTGTATGATGCTCAAATTATTCCAAGCATAGCTAGTAAATATCATCTTGTTTATAATGGCGTTAATATACATCGTTTTCCGGTGCTTTCTGATAGTAATAGTAGTATTTCAAATAAGCCATTTATCGTTGGTTATGCGGGACGCATTATTGAGAATAAAGGAATCTTTGAGTTATTAGATGCCATTAGAGTGATTCATACCAACACGAATGATATTCGTTTAGTTATATGTGGTGATGGTGAGCCCGCTGATATTGAACAAATGAGTCAGTATATCAATCAACATCAGATGGTGGAATATGTTCAGTATATGGGCTTTCAAAAGAATATGAATCAATGGTATCGTTCTATCCATTGTTTAGTAGCACCCTCTAAGGTGCAGGAAGCATTTGGCCTCGTATTATGTGAGGCTATGTATTGTAAAGTTCCAGTTATAACAAGCATATCTGGGGCACAAGCAGAAATTATTGAGAATGGTGTATCTGGTATTCTCATAGATACGATTAATAGTGAATCTATTGTTAGGGCTATTCAAGGCCTTATGAATAATGATGTGGTTCGAACATCAATAATTGAACAGGGATATACACGTGTGGAGTCTACTTTTACTATCACTAAGATGGTTGATTCTATAGATAAGATAGTTCGTAATTTGAGGTGATAAGGTGTTACAGTATATACAAAATCAATGGGCGAAAGGCCGAAAAATATATGGCAAACGTAGTTGGAGGGAAACACGACGCACTTTCCTTCATACAATGCGCTCTATCCGCAATAAACGAGAAATAGAGGCACTAAAGAACTATTTTGCAAGCTATACGCCAGATCCAACATTATTAGACCGTCAAGTTGGTCTATTTGAGTTAATGACGCGATATTTCTTGTTTAAAAGCTCAACACCACAGGAACGATTAGAGGCTATTATTAATCATTTTGATTATTTGAAAGATGTGTTTACAGATGAAGCTATTCGCGAAATGTACTCTGTAGATCCAGATAATATTTATGACGATGTAAGTCGTATGAATCGTGGCTTTATCGTATGGGAATCAGAAGACCTTGATATGGTGGCCCGTTTATATTATGGACCGGGTCAACGAAAAGAAGGTTTTTTAACCTTGTTGTTAACCTTGGGTAAACAAGGGGTATACCATGCTAACTTCCGCTTTGGTAAAGGTTTTAATGGGGAGCCTGCTATGTGGATTGGCACGATTCAAGGATATAAAGATGGTCTTGATAATGCTAAAACAGTTACTAAAAAGATGTTTGGGTATCGACCAAAAAACTTTATTATGTTTCTCTTGCGTCATATAGCAGCCATTTGTAAGGTGGAATCTATCTATGCTGTATCTGATGAAGGTTTTTATGCTAATACACACTTAGTTCGCGGTCATCGCGCTAAGGTAGCTGAGCTAGATCCATTATGGGAGGAATCTGGTGGTGCAGTATGCAGTGATGAACGGTTTTTCAAAATTCCAATGGAGGAATACCGAAAACCTATCGAGGAAATTAAGTCACAAAAACGTAGTCAATATCGTAAACGCTATGATTTACTCGATCAATATCAAGAGGAAGTACAAGAAAATTTAAAAACATATCTAAAGTAGGGGATATATAAGGAAAAATATGAATAAAGGGAATATTGTCACACAACGTCAATCTAATATTGAGTTGTTAAGAGTGATTAGTATGTTTTGGGTATTATTGGGGCACTATTACGTAATAAGTGATTATTCAACAGTAGATACTATATCTTTTAACTGGATTGGAATGCAGTTATTAGGTGCGTGGAGTAAGGTAGCAGTTGATATCTTTGTTATTATTACAGGGTATTTTCTTGTTAATCAAAACTTCAGGTGGAACAAAGTTTTAAAATTATTATCTTGTACATATTTTTGGGGGATTGCTGTTTTAATTTTTGCCTTATGTTTAGGTATATCGGTAAAAACAGATTATATTTATAAGTCTTTATTTCCACTAACACCATTAAACTGGTTTGCTCGGTCTTATTTATTGCTTTATATATCAATACCATTATTTAATAAATTGATTACTAAGGTTAATCAAATACAACTAGGTCTCATTATAGTAGGGTTAACAACATTGTTTTATACAATACCTACTTTAATTAGTACCTTTATAAGTGGTGGTGGATATTTAACATCGTATTTTACATTCGCTACTATGTATATGATTGGTGCATATATTCAAAAATACGGTAATTTTAAATTAGATAAGACATCTATATATGTTGGTATTGCTAGTTCTTTTCTTATCATAGGTTCTATTATATGGAATGACTATCATATATCTGCACAAGCAGATATTATGTATCTAGCCCATAAGGGAAATTCTATTGTAGGATTACTTGCTGCTATCGGTATATTTACGTTTTTCAAGAACTTAACATGTAAATATAATAGGTGGATTAATATCTTGGCATCGACTACATTTGCTGTGTATTTGATTCATAATAATCCTATAATTAGCAATTGGCTTTGGAATACTGTAGTGTGTGCTGACAAGTATCTTGAATCATCATTCTTTCTTTTGCATATGTTAGGGGTAACAACATTAATATTTGGAGTATGTGCTATTCTTGAATTAATACGATTGAGAATAGCTAAATACTGCAATAATATTATGTTGAGGTAAGGTTGAAAGCATGAAATCTTGGATTATTAAATATTCTGAATTGATACTGACCATATTGATTTCAGTTATGATTTGTACGACACGATCGTCTATGGCTTTTGGCAACTTGATGTATAGTCTCATTATATTGATGTCTTTAGTAACTTGTTGGTATAGACGACATGAAATCTCTGTACCACAGACCATACGCCAATATGGATGGGCCTATGTAGGCATGTTACTATGCGTATTGCCGTCCGCATTAATCAGCAATGATATAGTGATAACTACCAAATATTTCTTTAATATATGGGTTTGGAAGGTATTAGTCATCATACCTATTCTGTTGTTTATTAAAAGTTCTCGAAAATTATATGCAATATTAACGGTTTTCTTTTTGTACATGGGTATTGATGCTATATCTGCTTTTGGGCAATATCTATGGGGGTATAATTTAGGTCCAGGAGGTCGTGCTGGTGGTGTTGTCAACGGCTCTATGATGGGATTAGCTATGTTGTTAACATTAGCTTTTCCATTAGCATTAATTGCCACCTATGATACAAGATTTCCTTCGTATGTACGAAAATCAGCTGTATTTTCTCTATTTGGTATGTTATTGGGAATGTGGGGTAATCAAAGTCGAGGATCTTGGTTATTTAATGGTATTAACGGTATACTCATAACATTTCGCTATTGCTTCGTTAATATTCGCTATATATTGGTACTACTTGTAGCTGTTGTAGGTATAGGATATGCATTTAGTAGTAATCAAGGCTATGTAGATCGTTTTGAAAGTACTTTTAATATAAGCACAGATGGTTCAAATTTGGGCCGTATCTATGTATGGGAAGCAGATAAGCAAATGATTATGGATCATCCTATAACAGGTGTTGGTCCTGGGTTATGGCAAAAAACATATCGAGAACACTATAAATTAAAACAAGAAACTCAAGATCTAGGCCATTCTCATAATAATGTATTGCAAATAGCCTCTGAATCTGGCATATTAGGGCTCTTAGGGTTCTTAGGATTTTCATTCTTTATATTCTGTAAATCTTTGATACATTATGTTAAATCAAGAAACCCTTATGATTTATCAATAATGGTAGGCTTTATTAGCTATTTGTTCTTGTTTGGATCTATAGATTATACATGGGGAAATTCATCGGGGATCCGCATGTTTTGGATTATTATGGGCATCATGATTCAATTGAAAATAAATGAGAACAATAAAGTCATTTAGGAAATATTTACGCATTATTTAATTGATTTTTATGTCTGATTTAAATAGACTGAGAATCTCTAAAAAACTACATAAAAGATAGCTAAAATCTATGGTTTTTCATAGTTTTAAACTTTTGAATATGATACAATATAAGTAAATATTGGTACATTGTATTCGTATGTTTTAGAGGTTGTTTTCTTAAAAATTGTATTGAGAAAACAACCTTTTTTTATAGTTTGGGGTATTAGTATGAATAGTTCTGGATATAACAATCACAACAAGTTGCTTTTTAGCAAAATCATAGTGCTTATAGCAGATTATGTTTCTATTGTTTTAGGAACATTAGCAGCTTACTATCTGCGGTTAAATTTGCCAATTTTACCGGTCAGCCCACATTTCAAGGTAGATGAAATCTATGTATATGGCATTATACCTTTAGTATTTTTGTCTATATTACTTCTTAATAATACATACTCTGTAGTATCCCCTTATTGGGATACTATGAAAAATCTTTTCCGTAGCATCACTATTGGTGTAGTTGTATCTATTGTGCTCATGTACACAGGGCATGTAATTAATGATGTATCCCGTCTATTTGTAGCCTTTGCTTACTTATTCATGTTGCTTTTTATCTTTAGTGGTCGTTTTATTATAGGTAAGATTCTTTCTAAAGCAGGATACTTAACTATACCAGTCCTTCTCGTTGGTGCAGGTAAAACAGCAGAGCTTGTAAAAAAATCCTTAGATCGTATGCCAATTGCTACGTATAAAATCATTGGTTATGTAGATGATGATCCTAAATCCTCTACCATTGCTAAAGAGTATCCTTGTCTTGGTGCTTTTTCCGATGTTGAAGATGTTATCAAAGATACAGGTGTACAAACAGTTCTTATTTGTGCACCAGGGCTAGAACCTAAAAAGTTAGTATCTTTGATTAATCGATTGCAATTATTGGTAAAACGAGTAGCCTTTGTGCCTGAATTATTTGGTTTGCCAACAAGTAATATTACGGCTCGTGGCATGATGGAAGAGCAAGCCGTTGTATTGCGCGTACAAAATAACTTGGCTCGCAAGTCTAACCGTATTATGAAGCGCATTTTTGATATTGTAGCTACCGTATGTGGGGGTATCTTGATTTTGCCTATTCTAGCCATTGTAGCTCTATTGATTTATCTAGATTCTCCAGGGCCAATCGTATTTGGACATAAGCGCGTTGGCCAAGGTGGGAAAGAGTTCCCATGCTATAAATTCCGCTCCATGGTACCGAATGCACAAGAGGCATTAGAGGTGTATTTAAAAGAAAACCCTGCAGCGCGTGAGGAATGGGAACGAGATTTCAAATTAAAAGATGATCCGCGTGTTACAAGAATTGGTAAATTCCTTCGCAAAACGAGTCTCGATGAATTGCCACAATTGTGGAATGTTCTCGTTGGTGATATGAGCCTCGTAGGTCCACGTCCTATCGTGCGTGATGAAATCGTAAAATATGGAGACTATATCAACGACTTTTACCTTGTACCGCCAGGAATTACCGGTGTATGGCAAGTTAGCGGTCGTAGCGATACTACCTATGAAGAACGTGTTTTGATGGATTCTTGGTATGTTCATAACTGGTCCGTGTGGATCGATATTGTATATCTTTTAAAAACGGTGTTGGCTGTCGTTAAATCGAAAGGGGCCTATTAGTCGGTATTATGAGGGATAGTAGTTTTGATATTATGAAGGGAATTGCAATTTTGCTTGTTGTTTTAGGGCATTCTGTTCCAGACCAAGCAAGTGCTAGTGGCATTGCTAGTTATCCTTTATATTTGATGCGGACTATAATTTATAGCTTCCATATGCCTGTATTTTTCTTTGTAGCTGGCTATTTTATGCATATACCTTTGAAAGAGGGCTTCCAGAAATTTATAAAAGATAAAAGTATACGGTTAATGGTTCCTTATTTCACTATTGGTTTA
>CAUHTB010000041.1 GCA_959608595.1 uncultured Veillonella sp.
AATATAAATCAATTAACAGTTCTTGTCCTAATGCTTCTGCCATAACAACACCTTCTTTCAGAAAAATATATCTTATTTATTATACCTAGAAATTAATATTAAGTCCAATCATAGGAGAATGGATTAAAAAGTAAAGAAAAAGTCAAAATCGTTTAGAGTGATTTGACTTATTAACAATATATAGAAAAACTCATGTTTAATCAAGCTTGTACTAAATTTAAATTATGTAAAAGTACATAATAGGTCAAATGTGAATACAATGAAGTTTGACTTTTATATTGACTAAGGTCAAATAGTCGAATATAATAGAGTTGTATTAAAGAACAAATAGTCAAAAACTATAGTAAATATATTTTAAAGGGGTGTTTTTTATGAGTATGATAGCTGATAAAATAGAAAAGTTTATATTGGATCGTATGCGTGAAGAACAAGAGAAATTAATCTTAAAACGTAATGAATTAGCCGATGAATTAGATTGCGCACCATCGCAAATTAGCTATGTACTAAGCACACGATTTTCTAATGAACGAGGTTTTGATGTGGAATCAAGACGTGGATTAGGTGGATATATTCGAATTACTAAATTAAATCCAGAAAATCCCGGTTCTCTACCAGCTGTAACAACCTATCGTATTTATGAAGGTCAAAATACAGTGGATCCATTAATTGATATTAAAGATGTAGACCAATCATTGTTTCAATTATTGCAAGCTGAAAAAATTACTCGTCGTGAAGCTCAATTGATGCATAATTCTTTTGCTACATTGATCGAGAATACCGATATTGAACATCGTAATGATGCAATTCGTCAGCTCTATGCAACAATGGTGGATACACTACGGAAGGAGTGATGATCAATGATATGTGATCATTGCCATAAGAATGAAGCTACCATTCATATGACTAATATCGTCAATAACCAAAAGACGGAACAACATTTTTGTGGTACTTGCGCTAGCAAGTTACAACAAGAGGGGAAATTATCCCCCTATAGTTCTTTTATGAATGATATGTGGGATAATAGCTTTTTTACTAATGATTTTTTTAAAAACATGATTTATCCAGATAACTTATTAAAATCTCATCAATCAAAACGGTGTCCTCAGTGTGGTATTACTTATGACGAATTTAATCGAGTAGGTAAGTTTGGCTGTGGGCAATGTTATGAGACTTTTAATAGTGAAATAGATCCCTTATTACAACGTATACAAGGTAGTTCTGAATATAAAGGAACTGTACCTAGTCGTGAAACTAATGTATTTAAAGCTAAACATGAAGTGAAGCGATTGCGTCATCAATTAGATACAGCAGTTCAAGCTGAAAACTTTGAAGAGGCTGCTATCTTAAGAGATAAAATTAAAGGATTAGAAGCCATCATCGATGGCGATAAAGAGTAGGAGGTTCTTATGTTAGATACTATATTGGACTCTCCTTTAAGTCAGTGGTTACACCACGATACAGATGTGACAGATCACATTGTAATCTCTAGTCGTATTCGTTTGGCACGGAATTTTGATGGCCTATTATTTACAAATTGTAATGATATATCTGCTTTAGAAAAAGTAAATGCAATTTCTAGAGGGTTGCTGCAACCTTTGAAAGATGCAGACGGACATCAATATTCCAATATTAGTCTAGAGCAGTTAAGTCAAAGTGAGCGGGCTGTATTAGTAGAGAAACACTTAATGAGCCCAGCTCTTGAAGAAAAATTACCATATCGTAACTTAGTCGTATCTGATGATGCATCCATTGTAATTATGGTGAATGAAGAGGATCATTTACGTATCCAATCTATGGCTTCTGGACTTCAATTGCAACAGGCCTATGACCATGCAGTGCAAATTGATAAGGCTATCGAGGCAAAGCATCCCTATGCTTTTGATGAACGCTTTGGCTATTTGACGGCATGCCCTACAAATGTAGGACCCGGATTAAGAGCATCTGTCATGCTACATTTGCCTGCATTAACTATGTCTGGTCGAATTACACGACTCATTCGCAGCATCATTCAATTAGGATACTCTGTACGAGGTCTCTACGGCGAAGGCTCAGAGGCTTTAGGCGCTATATATCAAATTTCCAATCAACGTACGATGGGGATAAGTGAAGAAGCAACGATTGAGCAATTAAGCAAGATTGTAGAAGGAATAATTGCGGAAGAGCGTAAATCTCGTCAATCTTTATTACATAATGATAAAGAAGGTTTAGAAGACGTTCTGTGGCGATCCTATGGTGTTCTACAATATGCACGACGTGTTAATGGTAAAGAAGCATTAACAAAGCTTAGTGATATTCAATTAGGCGTAGATTTAGATATCTTACCACTTTGGGGGAATGATACCTTCAATGAGTTGGTGGCAATAACTCGACCTAATTTCCTTACTAAATATTTAGGTAATGAAGATTTAACAGAGGCCGATCGCGATAGCTATCGAGCTAAAGTAATACGTCAAAAACTTTCAAAATAGTATATATTTCACAAATACTCAATTGATATTCCAATGGTGTTTCCCACCATTGTTCACATATATTTGAAGAGATACAATTACAATTTACATAGATAGAAGAGGTGATAGTATGATGCAACGATTTACAGATGATGCACAGCGTGTCCTTTCTTTTGCTCAAGAAGCTGCATTGGAGTTGGGACATGACTATGTAGGCACTGAACATGTACTCATCGGGCTGACAAAGGTTAAAAATGGTGTTGCGGCTAAGGCCTTAGAAGAGCTTGGTATAGTTACAGAAGATATTTTTGAAGCTGTAGAAGAGCAAGTGGGGCGCGGTAATAAAAAAGCAACATCTATATATATGACGCCACGTGTTAAACATGTACTTGAGTTAGCTGTTCAAGTAGCTAACCGCATGAATCATAACTACGTTGGTACTGAGCATATTCTACTCGGTTTACTCAGCGATGGCGGTGGTGTTGCAGTTGGAATTTTACGGGCTATGAATATTCGTACAGACGATATAGTAGAAGCGATTCGTCATATTCTGGGCTCTAGTAGTAATGGTGATGATGGTAGACAAGAAGGAGCGAATAACAATGGCGATTTAGGTGACTTAACCGATTTTGCTACAGATTTAAATGAGTCTGCGAAACAAGGTAAAATTGATCCTGTTATTGGTCGCGATACAGAAATTCAACGAGTTATTCAAATTCTTAGCCGTAGAACTAAAAATAATCCAGTTCTCATTGGTGAACCTGGTGTAGGTAAAACAGCCATTGCCGAAGGTTTGGCTCAGCGTATTGTTACTGGTAATGTACCGGAGATTTTACGGAATAAGAGAATTATTTCCCTTAGCATTGGTTCTATGCTTGCTGGTGCAAAATACCGTGGCGAATTTGAAGAACGATTAAAAAAAGCGATTGATGAAGTACAACAACATGATGACATGATTATCTTTATTGATGAAATCCATACTTTAGTTGGTGCCGGTGCCACTGAAGGGGCCATGGATGCAGCGAACATCTTGAAACCAGCTTTGGCACGCGGTGAATTCCAAGTTATTGGTGCTACAACCCTTGATGAATATAAAAAGCATATTGAAAAGGATGCCGCTTTAGAGCGTCGTTTCCAACCTGTTCAAGTAGGAGAACCTAACGAAGAGGATGCTCTTGAAATTCTAAAAGGCTTACGAGATCGCTATGAAGCGTTCCATAAGGCTAAAATAACGGATGAAGCTTTAAAAGCAGCTGTTACCTTATCCAGTAGATATATTACAGATCGTTTCTTGCCTGATAAGGCTATCGATGTGGTTGATGAGGCTGCATCTAAGGTCCGCATGAAAGTATTTTCTGCAGCACCAGATGTTAAGGCCTTAGAAGACCGACTCAATACAGTAAAGAAAGAAAAAGAAGCTGCTGTTACATCACAAGATTTTGAGAAGGCTGCTAAACTTCGTGACGAGGAGCAATCTTTAGTTAAGGAAATTGATGATAAAAAATCTGTAGCAAAAGAAGAAAGTGAGCAAAAGTTAGTAGTTACGGAAGACGATATAGCAGCAGTCGTGGCACAATGGACGGGAATTCCAGTGGCTAAAATAGCAGACGAAGAATCCCAAACTTTACTCCATTTGGAAGAAGAGCTTCATAAACGTGTAGTAGGTCAAGATGATGCTGTTACTGCTGTAGCTAAAGCTGTGCGCCGTGCAAGGGCTGGATTAAAGGATCCGAAACGTCCTATTGGTTCATTCTTATTCTTAGGTCCCACAGGGGTAGGTAAAACTGAACTAGCAAGAGCACTTGCGTCCTCCTTGTTCGGCGATGAATCTGCTATGATTCGACTTGATATGTCAGAATATATGGAAAAGCATACTGTATCACGCTTAGTTGGTGCCCCTCCAGGCTATGTGGGCTATGAAGAAGGCGGTCAACTAACAGATGCGGTGCGTCGTAAACCATATAGTGTTATTCTTCTCGATGAAGTAGAGAAAGCACATGCAGATTTCTTTAATATCTTGTTACAAGTTCTTGATGATGGTCGCCTTACTGATAGTCAAGGTAGAACTGTAGATTTTAGAAATACAGTTATCATCATGACGAGTAACTTAGGTGCTAAAGCTTTACATAAGAACTCTTCAGAGCTTGGATTCTTAGCTCCTAAAAAATCTGAATCTTCTACAAATCAATCTAATAGTATAGATTTTAAAGAAGCTAAGAAATCTGTTATGGATGCTGTAAAACGTCATTTCAGACCTGAGTTTTTAAATCGTATTGATGAAATGATTGTATTCCGGCCATTAACTGAAGAGGACTTAAAACACATTGTCTCTATCTTGATGAGTGATGTTACAAAACGCCTTAAAGAGCGTGAGCTTCAATTAGAAATCACATCTGAGGCGATGCAATTACTCGTTAAGGAAGGTTCTGATTTTACAATGGGGGCTCGACCACTAAAACGAGCTATTCAACGATTAATTGAGGACCCTGTATCAGACCTTATTTTGAAAGGAGATGTTACAGAAGGAAAAACTATAAAAGTAGATGTCAAGGATAACGAGATTGTTGTCAGCGTATAAAAAATATAAAATATACAGTTAATAACTTTCATATAAAAAATATGGGTTAAATGGTATACTATAGAATGATGATAGTTAACCATGTAGTAAAATTATGCATAAAAGGTCATGAATGGTTATCATTCATGACCTTTCTTTTCTTATTAAAATATTTTGAGGCATTATGGGAAAAGCAAAATCAGTATTCTTCTGTCAAAATTGTGGGGCTGAGTCTTCTAAGTGGATGGGCCGATGCCCACAATGTGGCGAATGGAATACATTAGTTGAAGAAATTATTAAAGAAACTAAACATAGCCGTACACCTTCCCGAGGTGTGGGAAATCAAACAACAAAACCAACAGCTTTACCAGATATTGAAATTTCATCTCTCGCTCGTGTATCTACAACCTTTGGTGAAATCGACCGCGTATTAGGTGGTGGGATTGTTCCTGGGGCTCTTATGCTCTTAGGTGGTGATCCTGGTATAGGCAAGTCTACACTACTTCTTCAAGTATCTCAAAAGGTGGCCGATACTGTAGGGACAGTTCTCTATGCATCAGGGGAAGAGTCTCAGTTACAACTTAAGCTTAGGGCAGAACGATTACATATCAATAGTGAACGATTACAAGTTATTGCAGATACAGATTTAGATCATATACTTGAGCAAGCTGATACAATGATGCCATCCTTACTTGTCATTGATTCTATTCAAACTATGTATACTGGTGATATTGATGCTGCTCCAGGCAGTGTTAGTCAAGTTCGAGAATGTACATCTCGACTCCTTCGATTTTGTAAAGAACGCAATATTCCTACGGTAATTATTGGACATGTTACTAAGGAAGGTAATATTGCAGGGCCCCGTATGTTAGAACATATGGTGGATGTAGTACTTTACTTTGAAGGTGAACGGTCTTACCAATTCCGTATTTTGCGCTCTATCAAGAATCGTTTTGGCTCTACATCTGAAACAGGTATCTTTGCCATGGTTGAGGAAGGGTTACAAGAGTTATCTAATCCATCAGCTTCCTTATTGGCAGAACGATCTGATGAGGAAAGCGGCAGCGCCGTTATGATTTATCTTGAAGGGGTTCGTCCTATCCTTGTAGAGGTACAAAGCCTTGTTGTTACGACTGCTTTTGGTATGCCTAGAAGAACTGCAATCGGTTATGACCTTAATCGTTTAATAGTACTTTTGGCAGTATTAGAAAAACGTTGTGGTTTTACGTTAGGTAATAAGGATGTGTACGTTAACGTTATTGGTGGTCTCAAGGTTAATGAACCGGCTTGTGACTTGTCTATGGCCGTTGCTATTGTATCTAATTTAAAAAATCGTATTGTTCCTACCGATATGGTCATTTTAGGTGAAGTAGGGCTCACTGGTAATGTTCGTAGCATTCCACGTATTGAAC
>CAUHTB010000042.1 GCA_959608595.1 uncultured Veillonella sp.
CCGCATCACGTGCTACATCACAGTTTTATCATAGCGAAAAATTACAGAGTACTAAAACAGTATTAGACCTACAATATAAAGGCTTTAAGTTTTATCATAGCGAAAAATTACAGAGTACTAAAACCAAGGGTCTTCAAGAACTCGATAAAGCCAGTTTTATCATAGCGAAAAATTACAGAGTACTAAAACTGCACATAGACTAACATATACTAGGGATGAGTTTTATCATAGCGAAAAATTACAGAGTACTAAAACCTCAACAACGAAGTTAAGCACCTTTGTAAGCTTTCGCTATAATAGAACAACAAACAAAAAGAGCACAGATCATAAGACCTGTGCTCAAAATTCCACACAAAAAACATTAGTAATATGTACTACTAACTCAATTGACATATACTATTGTTAATAACTACTTAAAAGTAGTGATTTCGACATAAAGTCTTATTTTAGTAGATTCTGTAACCTTTCGCTATGGTAAAATCTAATTACATAATATATCAGTATTACTTATATGTCAATACTTTCTAATTTTTATTCATCAATTTGTTTTATCTTTAATCAAACAACTATAATAACTCTATTATTTTTCTATTAATAGTAGAATCCTAATAAGAATAAAAAGGAAAAGGACACAAATAAATTGTGTCCTTTGATTTCGGCGCAAGGCCCTACCTTAATAGATTCTTACGAGTATTAAGGCGAAACTGCAGCTCTATCCTACTGGTGCGCCTAGAGGGAATCGAACCCCCAACCTACAGTTTAGGAAACTGACGCTCTCTCCGGTTGAGCTATAGACGCATGTATACTTTATTATATCGTTTTTAATAAAGTATACGCAAGGCGTCCTTATTGTTGTAGGTATTGATTATTTACTTGTTTTTGTTCTTCTGGGCTGAGGTTTTGGTAGTCTTTAGCTAATGCACTTACCCAAGATCCATAAGCAGGGTTTGGGAATACTACAAAGGTAGTACCAAAGTCTTCTTTATGCGCATCGATGATGTCATTTCTTTCAGCGAGTGTCTTGCCTTTTGTGCCGATCGGGAAATCACCAGCATTATCGCCCATGAATAGAACAATAGCATATTTTTTAGCAATCATATCAAAGCGAGGTTGTTTGTCAGAATCTTTTTCGAATAGTAGTACATGGTCTTTATCGACGGATGGGAATCCTAGTTCCTTAAAGTTTTGTACTGTTGCATCATAGTTAACAGGTGCATAGCGGTTTGAAACGTAGAATATTTCAACACCTTGTTTATGTACTTCGTTTAAAAACTCAACCGCACCTGGCATGGCTTGTGATTTCCCTTGATGTACCGCTTGACGCCACCAAGGAGCATCGAATCGACCATTGCCATTAGCAATACTTTCACCCATCAATCTTGTATTATCTACTACTGTTTCATCTGCATCAAGAACGATAGCTAAAGGCTTTCTCTGATGAGATGGATCAGCAACAGCCATTTTAACAATATTCAGCGCTACATTATACCCCTGATATGCCAGCGCTCTATACTCTGCAGAAGTGCGCATCCATAACAGCCCCATCGTCTCAGTATCAGCTTGGTACTGCTGCTTTTGCTTGAGTGCTGCTTGTTCCACCTGAGTCGTAACAGTAGTAGGAACTATGCTACTTGCTTTCATCGTCGTCGGAGAGTCCGCCTGTACTACAGGACCGACGCAAAGGCTACCACCAAGGCAAGCCACCGCTACATACCATGACAAACTACTACGTTTCATAATTGCCTCCTAACCACATTTGCTCTCTGTATAAATACAATACACAATGTAATTCTACATAGTTATGCTAAAGTCCTCTATAAATTAATATGCTATTAGTGTATTTTAAAATCTATCTACACAAGAACTATGCTATAATACGACTGTTGATAGTATTAGAGAGTTCTTATAAAAAGAGGTATATGTAATGCAATTATGTAAACGTTCGATTATTACCAGTTCACTATTAGCTGTATTGGCTATATCATCTGCGTATGGGGCTACACCTGTCCAGCCAACTGAAAGTACAGACTCTGCAGTGATTGAGATGGATTACTCCAATCTTCCAGAGTTAAAAAAATCTATTGAAAGCGCAACTCCAGCTATAGTGCAATCTACGCTTGATGCTAGTAAGGGAAAACCGACCAAAGATAAGCCCGTCTATTCAACGGTCACTATGTCTGGTAACCGTGTTGTATCTGTAAAAACTTATAAGTCTAAAGAAGAACAAGAAAAGGCCATGTTAAAGGAGCGTAAACGCTTAGATAAGGTTACTGCAGAACGTCAGGCTAAAAGAAAAGATGAAACACGCACAGATATGATAAAAGGTTTAACACCAATACCGTCCTATCCACCTGTTAGTGAAACACGCGTATTACAAAGTGAAATGTTCTCTAGACCATTCGGCAGACAACTCGATTTGCGTTTAGCAGAGGCTTATACACAAGATTATGACAATGCAAAGCCAGGCGATATTTATGTCTATGCAGATTATGTGGACTATATATCTAAGCAGCTATTAGGTGAAAAAGATGGCACTACTGCTATTTCAGCTATGATTCTACGTGTAATCATGAGAAAAGACGAAAACAAAGCTTTCAGCATCGATGTAAATGCATACTTCATAAATCCAACAACACATACCATTTCCATAAGTCGGTCCGAAGATGTAAAAGGCATCGATATCAAGAAAGAGGAAAGAGCTGAAGCTGTATTCAAACTACCATCCCACCAATTGCAAGCCGGCGATCCGCAGTATGAAATCGCTAAGCTTATGTATCAAGACCTAACAAATAAGAAATTTGATTAATAATATTTAAATACAATCTCCATGACAAAAGCCCCTCCTTACTATGTCCTACATAGCAAGGAGGGGCTTCGTCTTAGTTACGCTGGACGGCTCCAGTCGACTTGTACGTCGATAGCTTCCCACATGCGTGTTAAAGCTAGTTTTAAGTTATCCAAAGATTCTAATGGTTTTACATTCAATCGTTCATATGTATCAAGACCTGTAGCATGCTCGATGGCATGTTCATTGTTCAAGTAAGCGATAACCTTATCAGCCCACTCTTGTTCAGGTAAATCTACGGACACTGTTTTTGCTTCTGTGTCATAGGACAAGAAGCCATTGCTGTTGATGCCATAATGGATGGCTACACGAAATAAACTCATATCTATACCTCTCTTGCGGTAATTTTTAAACACTATATCCATATTGTAACATGAATAAATATATTAGCGAAAGTAT
This sequence comes from uncultured Veillonella sp., assembly GCA_959608595.1. GTDB lineage: Bacteria > Bacillota > Negativicutes > Veillonellales > Veillonellaceae > Veillonella. The sequence continues at coordinate 3,245 of CAUHTB010000042.1, forward strand.
TCAATATAAACTTTATGAGTCTATTGTATCGAGTTATATGTCTTCGTTAATGTCGCCTACATCATCATTCTTATATAGGTCAAGGCCCTTATCCATTTTAGCAGATTCCACATCCTCATTAGTAGATTGTGCATCTACTGCGGCCTTTAGTTCCGATCGTTTTCTACGCGTTCCATTGTCTCCGTGAAAGCGCTGCCATAATGCACCACTCATAACGGCCATTTCACCAAATTTAGACTCTAATGAATCTAATACGCCAGCCAGTTTATTTTCAGTCTCATTTTTAGGTGATTCGAAAAGACTATCTTGCATAGGCACCTCTTCATCAAGACCACTCACAGTAAGGCCTAATAAACGGATAGGACCCGGTGGATCCATAAAGGCAATCTCACTAGAACCACCATAGTTTAAACTACTATAGTTTGAATTAATAGATTTTAAATTTGTAGATTTTAAATTTGTAGATTTAACTTTCGTAGTAGCTCCTAACACTTCAATGTCTTTCTTTGTGCCGTTCGGTTTTTTACTGGTCTTATCTTGCATGAGTTTATTCCACAAGAGCAATGCGGTTTCAAAAAACACATGCTCATGGTCTGATGGCGTGTCTAACCTCTTTTGCCGAGATACGGTGGTGAAATCATCGTACCGAACCTTAATGGACACGGTGTGCCCTAAGAGATTTCGTTTTCTCAATCGTTTTGATAAGCGGTTCGCAAAGTATCTAAACTCGAGTTCAATGGCACTGCCATCTGTTAAATCTTCTTCATAGGTTTCCTCAGCTCCGATAGACTGTATTTTACGATCTGTTTCCACTGGTCTATCGTCAATGCCGTTCGCCAGTTCCCATATGCGCCGCGCCTGATTGCCTACGAGGGGAATTAAACTGCTTTCATCAGGTAACGCTTGAATATGACGCATCAAGTGAAAGCCACCGTTTTTCAAGATTTTCTCCGTACGAGGACCTACGCCCCAAATGCGTTTAATCGGCAATGGAGCTAAGATCTCTTTTTCACGGCCATAAGGTATGACTACAAGACCGTCGGGCTTATCTAAATCGGATGCTAATTTGGCAAGGAATTTATTCGGTGCTAGTCCTGCAGAGATAATAAGACCTGTTTCCTCAAATACTCGGTCTTTAATGGCTCTGCCCAGTGCTTTCGGTCCACTATACATGGTAGACATACCGCTAACCTCGAGGAAGGCTTCATCGATAGATAGAGGCTCAATGTGAGGAGTAAATTCTTTCATGATGGAAAAAATCTGATGAGATACCTCTTTGTAACGATCCATACGCGGATACACATAGATGCCATCGGGACAGAGTTTCTTAGCACGAGAGATGGGCATGGCGGAGTGAACGCCAAATTTGCGTGCCTCATAGGAACAGGTAGCAACGACGCCACGTGAAGAAAGACCACCCACGATGACGGGGTGGCCTTTATATTCTGGATGATCCAATTGTTCGATGGACGCGAAAAATGCATCCATATCAACATGCATGATCCAACGTCTCATTGTTACGCTTCTTTTTCGTGCTCAGAAATACGGCAGTATTTAATTTGTGCGCAAATACACTCATCCTTAGATTTATATAATTGAGGGATGATCTCTAAAATATCGGCAAATGTAGCTTCATTAATGGAATAACGAGTCCATAAGCCATTACGTTGAGAGTTAACTACACCTGCATCAATTAAGATTTTCATGTGGTAGCTCAACGTAGATTGGGACAAATTGAAGCTAGCTAAAATATCAGCTGCACATAATTCATTGCAAGACAACATATCGATGATGTGTAATCTTGTTTCATCGCTTAATGCCTTAAAAATCGTAGCTAAACGTTCATAAGAAACTTCAACCATATTTTTAACTCCTCAAATCTGTATCAAAAAATGTCAATCTACTTTATTGACTCTATTATATACTATTTCTTAATGTAAATCTATTTTTTTCTTTATATTTGTATCTTAATAATTTATTATGAATACAAAAAAATTATAAATAAGTAAATTTCGCCTAATTATAAACTAATTTAAGCACGTAGCTATTTGTATAAAATGAATATTTTAAACAAATTTTCATTTTATAGATTTATCTGAGTATACATTTTTCTGTATATATAACAATTACGCTCTATTATTCGTTATATATTTTTCGATATACTCACGCTTTAATAACTATAAAGCATACTTCGATATACCGCACTACTGTAGCAACCTAAAGGATTAGATATAGAGGATCCACGTTTGTATTCTACATCCATTCAATACAAAAGACCCCTCTGTGAGGAGCCTTATCTGTATAATTCTATAAATCGATTGCATAGCAAGAAATGTTAAAATATATAACACTCTATCAATGCTACCAAATGCAAATTTTCTATTATATCAAATTAGTATAGCTTAGAATACATTTACTAAATCGATAGTTTGACTACGGTTAGGACCAACAGATACAATGCCCAAAGGCACGCCTGTTACTTCTGCAATACGTTCTACATATTTACGGGCATTTTCAGGCAATTTATCATATTCACGGATACCAGAAATATCTGTTTCCCAACCTGGCAATGTTTCGTACACTGCTTCGCAAGCTTCAAGATCTTTTAAGTTAGCTGGGAACCCTTCTACGTCTTTACCATTCAATTTGTAACCTACACAGATCTTCAATTCTTTAAAAGTATCAAGAATATCCAACCGTGTAATAGCTAAGTAATCAAGGCTATTAAGACCTGCTGCGTATTTTACAACCATGAGGTCTAACCAACCACAACGACGAGGACGACCCGTTACAGTGCCGAACTCATGACCAAGCTCACGAAGGTTATCGCCAGTTTCGTTAAGAAGCTCTGTAGGGAATGGACCTGCACCAACACGTGTAGCATATGCTTTTACAACACCAAAAATATTTTTTAAGTAGTTAGGACCCACACCAGCGCCCGTGGAAGCACCACCTGCGATTGGATGAGAGGATGTTACGAATGGATAGGTACCATGATCAAGGTCGAGCATAGTAGCTTGAGCACCTTCGAATAATACCTTTTTATCCTCTTTTACAGCTTTAAGAACAGCCGCATTAGTATCTGTTACATAAGGCTTCAAGGCTTCAGCGTATTTGGTGTAGTCCGCTAAGATTTCATCGTAGTTAACAGGTTCAGCATCATAT
>CAUHTB010000043.1 GCA_959608595.1 uncultured Veillonella sp.
TGGCAGTATCTACTGGTGCTGGTTCTGGTGCTCGTACATCCATGGGTATTACTGTAGTAGCAGGGATGACCACAGCTACATTGTTTGGTATCTTTATCATTCCTATGTTGTTCATCATCATTGAAACACTTGGACCTGGTTTGTTTACAAACCGCAAAAAAAATCACGACTAATCATTTACATTAGATAATTTTGTAGAATGACAAAAACACGTCACTACTTAGTAGTGGCGTGTTTTTTTATATAATTTATGATATAATAGTATAGTTAAAAATCGGATTGATGTAAGTCGATATTAAGTATGAAATTTATATAAAAGAGGTATATTATGAGTGATGTAAAAACATATGTAGCAGGTCATAAAAGCCCTGATACAGATTCCATTTGTTCTGCTATTTCTTTTGCTAATATGTTAAATCAAATGGGTACACCAGCAACTCCAGTATGTGCAGGTGAAGCGAACAAAGAAACAACATACATTTTGAACCATTTTGGTTTTGAACATCCACAAATCGTTAAGAACTGGGAAGAGTTTGCGCCAGAAGGTGGCAACTTATACCTAACTGACCACAATGAATCTAAGCAAATTATCGATGGTTATAAATCTATGAATATGTGCGGCGTAGTTGATCATCATCGCATTGGTGATTTTGAAACTGATGGGCCTGTATTCATGCGCTTAGAACCAGTAGGTTGCTCCAATACAATCATTACTAAATTGTACATGGAAAACAATCAAGAAATTCCTAAAGCTATTGCAGGCTTGATGTTGTCCGCTATCATTTCTGATACTGTTTTATTCCGTTCTCCAACATGTACTGAAACAGATAAAGAAATGGCTCATAAATTGGCAGAAATCGCTGGTGTAGATATCGAGTCCTATGGCCTTGATATGTTAAAAGCTGGTGCAGATATTTCTGATTTGACTAATGACGACATCGTTCGTACAGACATGAAAGAATTCTCCGAAGCAGGTAAAACAATTTCTATCGGTCAAATTTCTGTTATGGATACAACAGATGTATTGGCTAAACAAGCTGAACTTGTAGCTGCATTAGAGGCTCTTCGCAGCGCTAATAACTATGATGCATCTTACATTATGGTTACAAATATTCTTGATGAAAGTACTACATTATTATTCAGTGGTGATGTAGAAGCTGTAGTAACAAAAGCATTCGAAAAAGAAGTTAAAGATAATGGCGTATTCTTGCCAAATACTATGTCTCGTAAAAAACAAATCGTACCACCAATTCTTGGTGCTATGAAATAGTATAGTAGTATACAAAGGGAAAAGAACGTTGCTTGCAACGTTCTTCTTCTCTATTTATATGATTATGAAACTATAGTATATGTAAGGGCGATAGGGGTGTTCCGATGAATTCATTACTAACAGGTTTAAATAAAGAGCAACAACAAGCCGTTCAACATACGGAAGGCCCTTTATTGATTTTAGCTGGTGCTGGATCTGGTAAAACAAAGGTGTTAACCGTTCGCATTGCACATTTATTGGCTCAAGGTGTTAATCCATATGAAATCTTGGCGATTACATTTACCAACAAAGCGGCTAAAGAGATGAAAAGCCGTGTAGAAGGTCTTGTTGGGGATGTAGCTAATCGCATTTGGCTTAGCACATTTCATAGCTTCTGTGCGAAATTCTTGCGTTTTGAATTAGATAACTTCTTAGGTTATAACAGTAACTTTACAATCTACGATACATCTGACTCTCAAGCTGTTATTAAGGCTGCTTTAAAAGCATTAAACCTCGACGATAAATACTATCCTGTAGGTGCTATGATTGGTGCCATATCTGATGCAAAAAATAAATTGTTATTTGCCTCAGATTTTAGAAAGCAAGCGAGAGACTTTTACCAACAAAAGGTTGCTGATGTATATGAGTATTATGAACGGGAATTGCGTAAGAATAATGCTCTAGATTTTGATGATCTTTTATTGGTAGCTGTTAAATTATTGCAGTCCAATGAGGCTGTGTTAGATAAATATAGCAAGCGTTTTCGTTATGTTATGATCGACGAATATCAAGATACGAACCATGCTCAATATTTATTGGCTAAATTATTGGCTTCACATTGGAAAAACATCGCTGTTGTAGGTGATGCTGACCAAAGTATTTACGCTTGGCGTGGCGCAGATATTCAAAATATCTTGGACTTTGAAAAGGATTATCCAAATTGCACATCCATCAAGTTGGAACAAAACTACCGTTCTACAAAGATTATTCTTGATGCAGCCAATGCAGTAATTGAAAATAACGAAGGTCGTCCTAAGAAAAATTTATGGACAGATAAGACAGAAGGGGCTAAAATTCAGCATTTTACGGCTCAGTCTGAACATGAAGAAGCTGCTTTCATCGGCGATACTATCGCTAAAAAGCACGATATTCATGGTGTACCTTATGGTGATATGGCTATTTTGTACCGTACAAATGCTCAATCTCGTGTACTTGAAGAAGCACTGATTAAGAGAGCATTGCCTTATACAATGGTAGGGGGCACAAAGTTCTACGATCGTAAAGAAATTAAGGACGTTTTAGCTTACTTACGCGTGTTATATAATCCATTCGATGATTTGAGTTTATTGCGCATCATCAATGTACCTAAGCGTAGTATTGGTGCTACTACAGTGGCAAAACTACAAGATTATGCTCGCGCAAATGGCACGTCCTTGTTTATGACATTAACACAGTTGCATCTAGTAGATACGATTAAAGGTAAGACAAAGGAAAAGTTAGAGGAATTTGGTATCCTTATCTTTACTCTCGTAGCTGAAATGGAAGATAAAACTGTGCTTGATATCTTAGAATCTATTCTCGATAGAACCGGTTACTTGGCACAATTAGAAGAGAGTACAGATCCACAAGATCAGGCTCGCGCTGAGAATATCGGTGAACTTTTATCTGTAGCTAAAGACTTCCAAGATACAAATCCAACTGGTACAGTGGAAGATTTCTTGGAACAAGTAGCACTTGTAAATGATGTTGATTCTTTCGAGCAAGAAGAGTCTAAAGTGACATTAATGACATTACATGCTGCGAAAGGTTTGGAATTCCCTATTGTATTCTTAGGTGGCTTGGAGGAAGGTTTATTCCCTCATAGTCGCACCTTGATGAACCCTGAGGAAATTGAAGAGGAACGCCGCCTTGCTTATGTAGGTATTACTCGTGCTGAAAAGGAATTATATATTTCTAATGCCACTACGCGTACCGTATTTGGAAGCACTAGTAGCTATTTACCATCTCGTTTTATCGATGAAATTCCAGAAGAATTAGTAGATGGTTTGCGTGCTAAGCGTAAAGTACCTGATGATATTAAGCGTCATGTGCCGCAACATATGAGTGTCACAAGCCGACCAGTTACAAAGCCAATCGTTCGTAATGAAGTAATTGCTGACTGGAAGGTTGGTGATACGGCTATTCATAGTAAGTGGGGCAATGGTAAGGTTATTAACGTTGCCGGTGAAGGGGCTGGCATGAAGCTAACTATTGAATTCCCTACACAAGGTGTACGTGTGGTCATGGCTAAATTTGCACCGGTTAAAAAGGGATAAAACTTGTGTATGGCAGTTAACCTCTCTACCTTGCTTGTAAGGAACGTATAGAATGTTACTGTACAGTAAAAGGGATGTAATATGAATCCGAAAGATAGAATTAAAGAGTTACAACAAGAGCTAACTCATGCGCAGTATTTATACTACGTAAAAGATGCTCCTACAATGAGTGACTTTGAATATGATAAAAAATATCGTGAGCTTGTAGATTTAGAAACAGCTCATCCAGAATATATTGTGCCGTCTTCTCCAACACAACGGGTAGGTATGAAGGTGGAAGGCTCCTTTGAAAAGGTCGTCCATGGCCGCCCTATGTTGAGTTTATCTAATGTATTTAGTGCTGATGAAGTACGTGCATTTGCTAGTCGTGTAGAGAAGGAATTAGGTCATAAGCCTTCTGCTTATGTGGTAGAACTTAAAATCGATGGTTTAGCTGTTAATTTGCACTATGAGAACGGCATGTTTGTACGTGCTGTAACACGTGGTGATGGTCGCGTTGGTGAAGACGTAACTGCTAATGTGCGTACTATTAAATCCATTCCTTTATATCTAGAGAATGCGCCAGAATTTATCGAGGTTCGCGGTGAAGCGTATATGCCTCATAGTGAATTTAAACGTATAAATGAAGAACGTGACGAAGAGGGCTTGCCTACCTTCGTAAATCCTCGTAATGCAGCAGCTGGTTCTTTGCGTCAACAAGATCCTGCCATTACGGCTAGTCGTAATTTAGCATTCTTTGCCTATGCAATCGGTTCTGAAGTGGGGGCTAATATTCATAGCCAAGAGGAATTATTACAAAGCTTGGAAACGTTCAAGTTTTCTGTAAACCCTCATTACCGCGTATGCAAAACAATTGACGAGGTCATAGACGCTATTAATTATTGGGGTGAAAAGCGCCATGAGTTGCCATACGATACAGATGGTATGGTAATTAAGGTCAATAGTTTTGAGGACCAAGAGGTACTTGGTAGTACTGCGAAGGATCCTAAGTGGGCTACAGCTTACAAATATCCTCCAGAAGAGGTAGAGACCATTCTTAAGGATATTACTATTAATGTGGGGCGTACGGGGGTTCTTACTCCAACTGGTGAATTGGAATCTGTATTCGTATCCGGTACAAATGTAAGTCGTGTTACATTACATAATCAAGACTTTATCAATGAAAAGGATATTCGCATTGGTGACCACGTTATCATTCACAAGGCGGCTGAAATTATTCCAGAAGTTATCCGCGTAGTTCCTGAAAAACGAACTGGTTCTGAGGTGCCTTTCACAATTCCTAACACATGTCCAGTATGCGAATCTCCTACAGTTCGTCGCGAAGGTGAAGCCGCTGTTCGTTGTACCAATAAACATTGTCCTGCCATTGAAAAGGAACAAATTATCCATTTTGCATCTCGCGATGCTATGAATATCGATGGTCTCGGGCCTAGCATTGTAGAAAACCTCATCAATAACAAATTAATCACCAATGTTGTTGATTTATATCATTTAACGGTCGAACAACTAGTTACAATGGACCGAATGGGTAAGAAGTCTGCTGAGAATTTGGTAAAAGCTATCGGAGATTCTAAATCTCGCGGATTAGATCGTGTACTATATGGTCTTGGTATTCGACTAATTGGATCTAAAGCAGCCGGAACAATTGCAAGTGTTGTAAAATCTATGGAACGATTCATGACTATTACTAAGGAAGAACTCGTTGCAGTAGAAGAGATTGGTCCTACAATGGCAGATAGTATTGTTGAATACCGTCAAGATCCTGCTCATGTAGAAATCATTGAAGGCTTAACAGCGGCAGGCCTTAAGATGACTGTAGATGTTGTTGAAGCAGCAGGCAACCAAATGGAAGGCGAAATCGTCGTTCTCACAGGTAAACTTGAAATTATGGGCCGCAGTGAGGCTGGTAAGATTCTTGAAGCTCATGGGGCTAAGGTGACAGGTTCCGTCTCTAAGAAAACAACCCTTGTTATTGCTGGCGAAGACAGTGGTAGTAAGCTTACTAAAGCAAATGAATTGGGTATTCGTGTTATGAATGAAGAAGAGTTTGTAGAACTCCTACGCGAACTCGGAGAAATCCAATAGACATACATTCTACAATATTTTGAAAATATATATTATTTGCTTTATAATAAATAATTATGAAAGGATGTGTCTCGATGAAAATCAGCCAAGAGGAAATTAAAAAAATCGCCTTACTTTCACGCTTGGAAGTTAAGGAAGAACATATGGCACATGTAGAAAAAGAGTTGTCCGACATCTTGACTTATGTTGCTGAACTAGATGCATTAGAACTTGATGGTGTGGAGCCTATGGCTCATGCAGTACCATTGCACAATGTATTTAGAGAGGATGAAACAAAACCATCCCTTGATCATGATTTAGCTTTATCCAATGCGCCAGAAGCAGAGGATGGGTACTTTAAAGTACCTCGCGTTGTACAAGAATAGGAGGTTTCGCTGTGGCAACAATTCATGAATTACACAAGAAACTAGTGAATAAAGAAATCAGCGCTGTTGAATTGACGAATGCTGTTATTGCACATAAAGCGAAAGTGGAACCGACTGTACATGCGTACTTATCCGATTCTCATGATCGTGCTTTGGCTACAGCTAAGCTTGTAGATGAAGCAATTGCTAAAGGTGATGCTATTTCCCCATTGGCAGGTATTCCTGGTGCAATTAAAGATAATATTTGTATTAAAGATGAACCTGCAACATGTGCATCTAAAATGTTAGAAAACTTTGTGCCTCCATACAATGCGTCTGTTATTGAACGTTTACAAGACAATCATTATATTGG
>CAUHTB010000044.1 GCA_959608595.1 uncultured Veillonella sp.
ATCGTAAGTTTATATTTCCGCTCCATCGATTCTCTCCCTTACTCGACGAAATACATCGGCACCAGAGTATCGAATTTTACTTTCTTTTGCTGCAGAATCAGCTTCATCCAAGGCGTACTCAATAGGATCTGTTAATGCTGAATATTGTTCAATACTCATTAACACCATAGTTCCATATCCATTCTTAGTTAAAAATACAGGTGAATTCGTTGTAATAACAGTTTCTTCAACTTCAGGAAATTTATTACGCAAGTCTGATACAGGTCTAATATTAATCAATATATACACCTCCTTATATCATAATTCTATCATTATTTTATTGATTTTACTAACAATATTATAGTAATCAATAGTTCAACTAAAAATGCCCTCCTTTAGGAGGGCATTTATTATATTAGAATTATACTTCTTCTATCGTTGTGCTTCGTAGGCTCTGAATAGTTTAGATAATAATTCAGGTGCCAAGCGCAATAGTTCTGGATTTTCACAGAAGGATACGCGCAATTGTGTTCTGCCTGGATTATCTTCGCCTTTTTTACCGCTATAGAAACCATTGAGTGGAGCCATGAGAAGTGTGTATTCTTTGCCATCATCAAGGCTAACTGCACCGTGTTCAGCACACCAAGAGGCAAATTCCACACCGTCAAAGCCAGGTTTCGCTACCTTGCGTACGTCAATAACAAAGTAAATAGACGCTTCTGGACGAGATACGATAAAATCAGGTTCGACCGCTTTGAAACCTTCGTGGAGTTCAAAGATCATTTGACGGTAGTAATCACGTTGTTGCTCATACCAGTTATGAAGATCTGCGTGGCTTTCATGAGCCAAAGCACCAAAGATATATTGGCCTAGTGTATTAGCACTAAGGTTTGCTGTATATTCAGCTACAGATTTTTCATAGCATAATTTATTATCTGTAATGATAGCGCCAATGCGTAGACCACAAGCATTCCATACCTTACTAGCCGTTTCAAGGCTGATACGACGGCCTTCAATGCCAGGTACATCCTTATCGGTTAAAGCCCAGATACTAGATGTTTCTTTCCCTTTTTCGTAAGCCAATTCGCGGTACGCTTCGTCAGAAATAATCCACAAATTATGTTTAACACATAACTTAGCATATTCAATTAGTGTTTCCTTACTAAATAATTGACCTGTTGGATTATCGTAAGGGATGATGAGCAACGCACCTGGTTTTGTATCGATAATACGTTGTTCTACTGTTTCAACGGATGGTAACTCAAACTCACCATCTTCGTTAAGTCGACGTTCAACAGTTACAGTTTTACGACCAATACGAAGACCAACCGCATCATAGTTTGTATAAGATGGGTTGAACATTAAAAGAGGGCGTTCCTCTTCACCAGCACCTCCACATACGCCAAGCATGATGATTTCCATCGCCATGGATGCACCATCTGTTACGAGTACATCAAGACCAGTTGTATCAAAACCTTGGCTGCGTAAAATGTGAAGGAATGCTTCGCGACATTCATCAGTACCTGTAGTTGGTACGTATGGCACGATGCCATTATGGAACGGGCTATTCACACCGCCCAAATCGAACAACCGACGCTGCATGGCGGGATGCATAGGACGCATTACATTACCAATAGAACCATTCACCAAAATTGGTGGGTTCTTACGTTCCAAGAATTTAATTTGTCCTAAGCGAATGCCAGATGGCTTTCGAGCCATCATATACGGCGACAATTCTGGTTGTTTCATTCAGATCCAACTCCTCTAAAAAAAGAAACTGCCTCAGCAATGAGGCTATGAATTCCTAATATATTGATATATATAGATACTTAATATTATAGTGCTTTTCTTATAGAAAATCTATAGTTTTCTAACATATACTAACTCACTTATATACTATGGCCTTTAACACACAAAAAAGACCGAGCTATTTATAGCCCGGTCTTATATAGCTGTAACAATTAAATTATCTATCGATTGTTTTACGTCCACTGTTCGTAGAGTTTGAATGATTCGTAGCTTTAGCTGTATGTTTTGTTGTAGAAGCCTTAGTAACAGGTTTTACTTCTTTACCTTTAGCCGGTTTAGCTTTTTCCGTTTTTACAGGTTTAGCCTTTTCTTGTTTTGCCTTTTTAGGTTTCTCTTGTTTTACCTTCACAGGATTTTTAGCATTGACTGCTGCCCCTGCTGGTTTTACAAATGCATTATTAAGGTTTGTAGCCACTTGTAATGCTACGTCGGAATTTGGGGTAGATACGATGGATTGACCTGCTACAGTTACTGTACCACCGCTATAGGATGCAGAGCCTGGTGTAATTTGGTTATTATGGTACAGACGTGCTAATTTACCAGCCATGTAATACGCACGTTCTTCCCCTGTATAGCGGCCGCTACCTGCTGGACTATAGATATTATCGCCATTCACGTAAACTGCGCCATTAGACACGTTTACGTGGTTTCCAGAGTATGTGTACATGCGGGAAATATTGTTATTTACACGATCAGACAACTTAGGATGGTTATTAGGTGCCACTACTTGTGAAAGCCCTTCACGATAGTGTTCCCCCACTTTGTTGCGTAATACCGCCATAGAACCAGCTGCACCGCCTACATTATAAGGAGATTCGCTTAAAATCTTGAAGCCTAATTCATCGGCTGCTTTTTCTTGGCTCATTGTAAATACTTGGTTAGACAAGTAGTTGCCGGCTACATTAGATAATAATGCTGCCCCTTCACTACCGCCAGCTGCAATACCGACTGCTGTAGAAAGGCCGATTTGTTTTTTAGCGCCATTAATAATATCTTTATGCTCACCATGAGCAATTTCATGGGCCATTACATAAGCCAATTGATCATCATCAAGGGTATCCAAAGCACCTTTATTAACAGACATAACGCGACCAAGCGTTGCAAAGGCATTAAACTCTGTATCAGGGTTTGCATAAACAACGTAAGAACGTTTTACGCTAGGAGAAGCCTCTAAAGTTTTCAGGATACGTTGTACACGTGCTTGCGCTGCACTATCGTTCAAGTAACCAGTTTTCTCCTTAGTACGTGCCAAGCTCTCTTGTTGGCCTTGTTCGGAATTATCCATTTTATTTAATGCAGTAGATACATAAGCCATGGCAACAGCACCACCAGCCAATGTTTGTACTGCACTAGATGCAGCATTCACAGGGGCAGTTTGCATAATAGCAGGCGCCATTGTTGCAGCCATCGCTACAGATAATGTAGCTGCTGTAAGTTTCTTGTTCATTCTCTCAACCTTTCAAATGATATAACCATATCATAATTAATCTAAATAGTACTCTAACATTTACACACTATGAATATAGTATCTCTTCATCGTAAATATAGAATGAATAAGAGAACATCTATTCATCTATTATCTAAATGTCAATTATGGAGCGCTATTTAACAATTATGAATCATTCCTCTATGGAAAATTAATCAAAGATTTTAGAATTATTCATTATCCACTACAGGTTTAGCTGAAAGTATAACGGCTTCTTTACCGTCTTTAGAAACGGCAGCACCATGAGTATAGCCCACCACATCAAAGCCCGCCTCTGCACACTGCTCTGCGATGCTTTCATAATTTTCATTCTTACCACGAGTACACGTAGATAAATGAACCGTAGTAACACCTTTTTTCTTGAAAGACTCGATTTTCTTGGCTAGATCACCACCACTATGGGTAAAACCTACCAACTCAATATCCTCATCTGCATAACGCTCAAAGGAATCCGCTTTATTCATAAATGCTTTTAAGCAACCGCCACAAGAACAGCGCTGCATTGTATCCTCATTTACGAGAACCGCAATTTTCTTAGACATAAAACCTCCTATAAAAATATAGTATTAGAATTAGTATAACATAGCTATAAGATAAATATGTATCTCAAAGCACGTTCATTAATGCTAATTATAGATAATTTGACCTATACAATTAAAATCTTGAAAGCTCATTAATATCTTCATCACACATATATACATATATACATCTAGCCAAAATACCAAGTATTAACATCAGTTACATTTAACTAATAACAATAAATGATACAACTTGATTTCTTCTATTTATAGACCTTTAAGAATAGTTAAATACCTTAAGACTTGAATAGTGATTACAAGCCTAAAAAATTATGTTTATTATTTCTTTAAGCTACAAAAGGCTACTAATTTATCTATATAGTAAAAGTAAGAATTCGGATAAGCAATTACTTTAAAATTGAGATTTGAATGCATATATGCTATCATGAAAGAAAGAAGGATTTGGATGGAGAAACCGAAGTTTATATCTTATACTAGACCAAATGGTCATAACGAGTTTGAAGAGTTTTATAACTCTCTTCCTGTTAAAGACAGAAATAAATTACGTGCCACAATAGAAATGATTGAAGAAGCTGGTATACAAGCAGCAATTCAGCTTGAATGGATAAAAAAAATAGATAGCGAAATAAACGAGATACGATCAAAAGTTTCGTCAAATATTCAAAGAGCCTTATACTTCCATGTAAAAAACAACCAATATATTATCACTCATGGATTTACTAAGAAAACGCCAAAAACACCGATAAAAGAAATAGAAAGAGCAAAACAAATAAAATACGAATTTGAGGAGGAGTATTATGCCACTAAAAACATTAGATAAAATATTTGAGAAAGATAGAAATAATCCTACTTTAACAGAAAGCTATTTAGAAGAAAAAGCTAGATTAGAAAATGCAGTAGCAGTATTAAAAGCGAGGGAAGCTGCGGGTTTAACACAACGTGATTTAGCGAAAAAATCTGGTGTCCCGCAGTCTACAATCGCACGTATAGAGAAAGGTGCAAATACTAGTTTAACTACTATGTGTAAAATTGCATTTGCTTTAGATAAACAATTAAAGATAATCTTAGTATAAGAAATAACCCCTATAAGCCAGTATGATGGATTATAGGGGTTTTATGTGTTTTTAAATAAACACTTCAAAAGGGGTTGTATTTACACCATTATAAATCAGGGTGTTATATTACATAATATCTTCTTCGCGGCCAAATTTACCGTTTATGTATTCCCCATAAGCGAGGAGAAGCTCTGTTTTATTTGTCATAACAAATGACCCTTGTTTTACCACTGGTTCATTGAGTGGTTCTCCAGCGAGAACGAAGATTTCAAGACCTTCATCACCAGACTCTACCTCAAAGCGCTCTCCATCATTGTTGAAAAGTACAAAGTCTCCAGATTCTATGCTTTCACCATTGGCACTACCTGTACCATTAATCACAAGGAAGCCTGTATTCCAAGTCATATTCTCAGAAATAGAGATCCATGAATTAGGTTGAAGTTTTAATTTGTAAATATTCATCGGTGTATGGGATTTAGCAGGACCTGTTATATGTCTGAAAGCACCGGTGTAAACGATGGCATCGATTGTTTCATCAAGAGATTGATACCGCCCCATTGTGGTAGCAGGTATATATTGATATGCAGGTGCATCATTTTTATGACGTTCAGGTAGATTTATCCATAATTGTAAAGCATGGAACAAACGTCCCCGCTTTGCATATTCTTTTTCATGAAATTCTTTGTGCAAAACACCACTAGCTGCAGTCATCCATTGTACATCACCAGAGTGAATAACACCACTATTACCAGCTGCATCTTTATGTTCAATGGAGCCGGAAAAAGAAAATGTTACCGTTTCAAAGCCTTTATGGGGATGTGGAGTGTCACCTGTATCAAAAGGACTGCCCTCAAAATAATATGGCTCGTTATAGTCGAGTAACAAAAATGGAGACATACGATCAAGCATAGGTGACTCATCGCTATCAGGGAAGTACTGACGTACTCTAAATCCAGTGCCTACCCAATGAATATCAGGAGCTTTAATAATTCTTTCAATTGTTCTTACAGGATTCATTCTATCACCTCTTAATCGAACAGGATTCATAATAGTTGTATTATATATGAATAGATGCTCATATATCTCAATACTATTATATCTATTTTTTTCGATATGTCAAGGGTGGGATATTAGAATAGTAATTCACATAAATTTAAAGTTACTCAACTAGTTTACGTTTCGATACCATAGGTACTGTGCACCACGGTATCGTTTAGATGTAGTTGGCCTTCTACCATTAGCCGCGGCTTCCTATCACACTCGCCCATGGCGACATATAATACAATGTTTTAATGTACAGCATATCCTTTAGGGCTTCGTCGAACCTGATGCAATGGACGTATGCGTCGCTCCGCT
>CAUHTB010000045.1 GCA_959608595.1 uncultured Veillonella sp.
ACCATATAAAACATAAAGGGCATTCACTAGCCGTCGCTAGGAATGCCCTTTATGCATATAGTTTGAGAGTGTAAGGACTGTTGAGAGAGTATATGTGATCTAGATAAGTTGAGAGAGAACTTATTAAGAGAGAGAAGTTTAGTTGTTTCTTATCTAGAATCAAAAGTCAGCCTTACTTAGATAAGTATACATGGAATATCTAAACTATCAAAGGAAGTATATAAACAATTTTTAAATCTTTGATTATATCTATATAATAACTTCCTATAAACTCATATTTTATCAACAGCCACTAAAAACGTGAGCGTAATATGAAAGTGATTTCAGTTATCAAACAAATTTATAACCAACGCCCCATACAGTAATGATGTGCTTACTATCGGATGGATTATCTTCAATTTCTTCACGTAAACGGTTGATATGAACCGCTACAGTTGCATAATCACCATAGGAATCAAGGCCCCATACGCGAGAGTATAATTCTTCTTTACTAAATACGATATCACGGTTGCGCATCAAGAATTCTAATAACTGGAATTCTTTCTTTTTAAGGTGAACTTCTTTTTCGTTTACCCAAACTTTCATCATCTTAGGATCAAGACGGATTTCTCCAGATTGAATCGCATTAGTTTCCATTGCATCACGCTCTGTTAAGCGTTTATATTGTGCCAACATAGCTTTAATTTTTGCAATCAATACAGATGGAGAGAATGGTTTTTCAATGTAGTCATCAGCACCTACGCCGAGACCACGGATTTTATCGATATCATCAAGTCGAGCTGTTACCATAACAATTGGTACACGAACCTTGTCACGAATTTGGCGGCAAACTTCAAAACCATCCATTTCTGGCAACATAACATCAAGGATGATAAGGTCTACAGGAGTATTTAAGGCAGCCTCAATACCCTCCGTACCATTAGTCATAATAGTTACATCATAACCTGCCACCATCAAATAATCACGCTCAATATTGGCGATATCCAAATCGTCTTCAATAATTAAGATATGTTCACTCATGATTCTTCTCCTTGTTTAGGAAATTCTAATATAATACGTAGACCATGTGGTCTTACATTTTCAATCACAACTCGGCCTTCAAAGATTTCCATAATTCGACGAATAATCGACAATCCAAGACCACTACCTTCTTGTGGGTTCGTACGAGATGAATCTACACGGTAGAATGGACGCATTAGACGTTCTAGCGATTCTGGTGGTACCCCTGGGCCATCATCACTGATAACACAGTATACAAAATCATCATCACTAGTTACATCAATAACACAATGACCAACATCGGCCATTTTATACTTAGCACTATTGTTCAACACATTTTGTAAAACACGCTGTAACAATTGTGGGTTTGCATTAATGAAAGCATTTTCCGCTGCTATACGGAATTTAATTTCTAGACCTCTTGTTTGATAAGGAGCCAAATGATCTTCTACAAAATCACGTACATATTGACCGAGTTCAATTCGTTCAGATGGACGCGACTCTTTTTTATAATTCAAAGTTGTAATGAGGAATAATTCCTCTAACATCGAATCTAAATCATTAGCACGTTTCAAAATGATTCCCATATAGCGTTTTTGTTGCTCTTCGGTTGGTGCAATACCATCACGAACGCCTTCTGCATACGCTTTAATCGCTGTTAACGGCGTTCGAATATCATGGGATATCCCTGCTAGTAACTCTTTTTGTTGCTCCTGTTCCATTTCAATCTGACGATTGGCCATTTCTAAGGACTTTGTCATATTCTTAACATGAATCATGATAAAGCGTGTAACAAATCGGTTAATAGCAAAGAATGTAACAATAAACAGTAATATAGCAACTATGATTATGTAGAAAGATACAGATTCCATTAAGCTATCACTACCATGAGTAGCGCGCTTTATAGCAATATGATATACGTAAGCATGACGCCCATCGTATTTCCGCATTTCATAGACAAACGTATTATTGGACTGATATACAATACCTTGTAATTCAGGGTTTACATCAATGAGACCAACAATAGCAGAAGCACTATAGATTTGAGGATTACCATAGCTGTACACCATATTACCTTGATCTAGTACCTCTACATATACTTCCTTTGGATCAAGTAGACTATAGCTAGGCTTTACTAAGCTATCTATTAAATTGTTTTCTAAACCATAAAAGGTAATTGTTTCAGTGATTCGACTGACACTTTTAAACTGTTGTTCCTGCTCAATACGCAAATAGTAACCGGCATTAGCCAATATGCGCAGACCTGTAAAGTATAGCAAAAATAAGATAATTGCTATCAAAATAGGCACTACAAAGAGCACAACATTGGATATCCAAATCCGTATTTGTAAATTCACAGGGTTACCTCAATATCATAAATATTAGATACTTCTTATAGTTTACGCTATTTTTAATACTTAAAGCAAGTAAAAAGCGTAAAAAAGTGATTTAACTTTCATATTTTCTTCATTGTCAGTTTATAATTGGCTGTTATTACATATGGTCAATATGCCTTTTATTATCTACTATTTTGAAGTTTTTAATATATATTACACGCATCCGGGCAACCTACATCAACATACCACAAGTAATTTTTAGGACATCAAACATAATATTCTATAACGTCTTATTTAATAGCCTCTATATTTTTTATAAAATCTCTAAATATAAAAATGCTATATCTGTAAAAATAAATTCTTTTACCTTATATTATCATTATCAAAATATTTCTCTACTCATATATAATTCAATTGCCTTATTTATACATAAAAAAAGAGGATTCCATAGGAATCCTCTTTTAATATTTGGATTAACGACGATTTGCATCGAAGAAGTTAATAGCAACTTCTGGGAACATAGCGTAAGTCAATACGTCTTCGTCAGTGATACCATTGTAGCCTTTGGAAGCTAAATCTTGACGGTAACCATCCAATTCAGGTTCGATAAGATCTGCTGGACGGCAAGTGATAGGTTCTTCATCACCAATGATAGTGTGACGAATTTCGTCAGAAATTTTACCAGGCAACGCACCATATTTACCGCGTACAAGGTCTTTAACTTCGTTAGGAACCATTTTGTAACGGTCACCCATCATAACGTTCATCATAGCCATTGTACCAACGATTTGGGATGTTGGAGTTACCAATGGAGGGTAACCCAAGTCTTCACGAACGCGTGGCATTTCATCCATAACGTCGAAGAAGCGATCGCCCATACCCATTTCGTTCAATTGGTTTTGAGTATTAGACAACATACCGCCAGGAATTTGGTAACGACGAACAGCTGGGATTACATCGCTAGCTGGTTTCAAGTTGAATTCTTCAGCGATTTGTTGTTTTACTTTACGGAAGTGGTCAACTAATGGAATGTATTTATCAAGGTCAAGACCAAGATCCCATTCAGTACCTTTGAACATTTCGATCATAGTTTCAGTAGCTGGTTGGCTAGTTGCATGAGCGAATGGAGAGATAGCAGTATCGATGATATCTACGCCAGCTTTAGCAGCTTCCCAGTATGTAGTGCTTGCAAGACCGCAAGTGAAATGGCTGTGCAAGTCGATTGGCAATTCACCAAAACGTTTTTTGAATGTGGAAACCAAATCATAAGCATCAGCAGGTCCTAACAAACCGGACATATCTTTGATACAAAGGGAATCAGTACCCATTTCTACCAATGTTTCAGCTACTTTCAAGAAGCTTTCAGTTGTATGAACTGGAGAAATAGTGTATACCATTGCGGATTGAACGTGTGCGCCTGCTTTTTTGGAATATTTAATAGCAGCTTCCATGTTACGAGGGTCGTTCAATGCGTCGAAAATACGGATACGGTCAATACCATTTTTTACAGCAGCTTTACAGAATGCTTCCACTACATCATCAGAGTAATGTTTGTAGCCCAACAAGTTTTGGCCACGAAGTAACATTTGTAGTGGTGTATTTTTTACATTAGCTTTTAATTTGCGAAGGCGTTCCCATGGATCTTCATTCAAGAAACGAAGACAGCTATCATAAGTAGCGCCGCCCCAACATTCAAGAGCTTCATAACCAATTTCATCTAAAAGGCCAAGCACTGGTTCCATTTGTTCATAACGCATGCGTGTTGCCAAAATAGATTGATGACCGTCACGAAGAACGGTTTCGCAGATTCTTAATTTTTTAGCCATGTTAATCCTCCAAATCGAAATAGTTTTGTGTATGTAATTTTATACATCCACCACACAACTATCTCATACCTATTTTTTTACGATTATTGTAGAACTTGCTCACACAGGCAAATACTCTACAAATCGTTAAGACATACTTATATTAGACTACTTATAGAATTCTTTGTCAACAACCACATTATGCAATTTACTCATGATTTCATGTATTCTTTTATGATTTTTTCGTGATGGAACTCACAATAAAGTGCTAAAAAGCTAGAGTTTAACGTGTATTTTTAATCAAATCTTCTTCTTATTAATTGCTCTTTTTAATGAGAAGCAAAAATTTATTTCGTAATAATTTTTAGTTATTATTTATCAGCGTTCAAAGTATATCGGTATTTATAAATCTAGTAATTCGACAATCATCGGTACACTTATAACCTTATCAATTTTATTGATAATAACCCCCGTATTTCTACATTTTATAAATATACAAAAGAACCTACCTTTTATAGGTAGATTCTTTTACTAAATGCTCTTTATCATGCTCTTTATCATGTTATTTTTCAGGTTTTACCTTTTTAGGTGCTGTTTCAAGAACAATATTTTTACCATCTCTTTTGACTTGGATAGAGAAGTCTCCTTCCCCTTCTTTAAAGTATTCCATCTTAATATCGAGCAACATTTTACCAATTAATGTTTCTACCTTATCTGTAAGGAATTCACGATAAAATGCATCTTCCTTTTGTTTTGGACTTTGATGTACTACAGGTTTCTTTGCAGAACGTTCCATATCTAGCATAGTATCTTCAAAATTTTCAGTATCTTTAAAGTTTTTCATCATATCCGCATCGGATAAACCTTTTTGAATTTTAAACTTTGCCATGTTTATCTCCTATCAATTCGAAAATCGCCTTTTTCACTCGTACTGAGTCAATACCAGACATACAATATTGATCAGGCTTAGGACAACGTCGTTTACGACAACCTAAGCAATCTAACTCATCATTAACAAGAACCTTAAAGTTTCCCGTTAATGGACCCCACAGTTTAGGATCCGTAGGGCCAAATAATGCTACTACAGGTTTATTTAAAGCCAATGCAATATGTAATGATCCTGTATCAGCAGTCACTATTACATCGCAACTTTCAATTAAAGCCCCTACCTCTTGAAGTGTGGTTTTACCCAGCATATTTAGCATAATTTTATCAAGGCCACCAGCTGTTAAGGAATCCATCAATGGTTTGTATTGAGTAGCCTCCTTTGGACCACCTAGACAAACAAAATTAGCTCTATACTGAAGGGATTTAATAAGAGAATACCATTTCTCTTGAGGCCACTCTTTCGTCGCCCAGGACGTGCCTAGCACAAGACCTACACGTAGTAGCTTTTCTACTTTGCTACGATCCAAAGATGTGTCATAACTAATTGATTTCCACTGTTCTGCTGCCCAAATATGCAAATTAGGTGGCACAAAAAAGTCCATGTGGTATAGCTTTTTACCAGTTACCCCATTTGCTATACAAGGTTTTACATTATCCTCAGAAACAGCACTGGATACATTTAGGTCACTATGCTCTGTAACGGCAGTATTCAGTAATTCTGCTACCTCTATATATCGCTTGATAACATGATCCGTACTTGGCTTTGCTTTGTAGTTGGTAAACAGCCAGTTTAATTCTTTTGTACCACCAAGGCCAAGGCGAATAGGTGCACCTGATGCTAATAAAACGAGCCCTGTTATGAGTCGCCCTTGTACATCGACAGCCACATCAAATTTATATGGTTTCAACTTATCTCTAAGCTCCCACCACATGCGCCACATCGTTGGAATATGTAGTTTTTTAGAATGTGCCTCGTATTCATCCCGTTCCCATGGAATGATTTCATCTACATAGGGATTGTTCTGTAAAAGTTCTACCATACTAGGTGTTACAATCCAATGGAGCTTTGCCTCTGGATAGTGCTCTTTAATCCAGCGTGCTGCAGGTGTAGCATGTAGTATGTCGCCTATGTAGCTGAGTC
>CAUHTB010000046.1 GCA_959608595.1 uncultured Veillonella sp.
AGCTTTAGGTGTACCTAATTGAGCCGCAATCTTTTTTTCCAATTCTTTAGTACGCGGTCCAGTTGTAATCCAACCACTCTTTAAGGCTTCAACAACTTCATTGATTTCTAACTCTGTAATATCAGGAGGGGAAAAATTAATTTTCATATACAATCACCTCATGACTTTCTGTACCTTATGGATACGCTTGATTTATCAAATCAAATTTATATTAATTACTACTACGCATCAATTACGATGGATCCTAATAAAGGAATACCAACTTGAGCAAGACGCTTTTTAGCTTCTATTAAATCTTTAGGACCTGCGACTTCATTTTTAACAACAAGCATAACCCCGTCGGATTTTTCCGCTAATACAATAGCATCCGTAACATCTAATACTGGTGGTGTATCAATGATAACTACATCATATTCGTCGCGGATATAATCCCATATTGTAGATAATTTACTAGAATCAACTACCTCTGAAGGATGGCTAACTACTTCACCAGCAGTAAGCACATCTAAATGAGGAACAATATTGCGATGAATCGTCAAATCTTCATCCATAATAACTGCATTAGTAAGACCTTTATTTTGCACGTTGAATGCTACATGCTGAACTGGATTACGTAAATTACCATCTACCAAAAGAACTTTGTTATTATTCTTCGATAAAGCTAATGCCGTATTAGCCGCTACCTCAGATGTTCCTTCTCCACTAGTAGCAGCGGTAATACAAATGATTTTACATTTATGTTGATTACATACGTATTGTAAATTGCTACGCAATGTACGATATGCTTCTACAAGTGGTGTATCACCACGCTCATTAGAAATTAGTCTAATCATATTAACCTCTCACTTTACGCCACAATGCTACAATACGATTGCTTGGTTCTTCATATTCCTTTTCTTCATGATTTGGAATGACACCTAAATTTTCAATGCCAAGAATATCATTGATTTCTTGTACCGATTGAACCTTGCGGTTGCAGAAGAACTGACCCAATGTGTAAAGGCAGCCTAGGATAATACCAAAAATTGCAGAGCCTAATAAAATAAGGATTTTACGAGGTGCAATAGCCTTTTCTGGTAATGTAGGAGCATCTACAATTTGAACTTCATTTGGTACCATTACTTCAGCTACTTTAGCTTCTTCCAAACGCTTAGATAGCATTTCGTAAATGTCTTGGGCTACATCAACATCACGTTTTGCCTGGATATAGCCACGTTCTTTTTCAGGCAAACCTTTCATAGCCTCCTCATTTTCTTTATCAAGTTCAGCTAATGTAGATTCTTTACCTTGTGCTACAGCTAAAGCCGCTTCATTTTTGAATTTATCTGCTAACAAACCTTGCTGTGCAGAGTTACTAGATGGAGCTTGTTGAGATGCAATAGCATTAATTTCAGCATTTAAACCACTCTTAGCTTCTTCGATTTGTTGGTTAATCTCTTTCATTGCCGGATGCTCATCAGTATATTTACCAACATAAGAGGCCTTACGAGATTCTAAGTCAGCTAATTGTCCTTTATATGCTTGAACAGTTGCACTATCCGCAATACTTTTACCTGCAGAGCCTAATTGCTCATTAATACTACCTAAAGCTGCTTGCGCCGTTTCCAAATCCAATTGGTTTTGAGCTTTCTCACGATCAATAAGGGTAATCTTATCTGTTAGCCCCTTCATTTGATCCGCCGTGGAATATACCTTATTGTCCACTTGGAATTGTTGTAATTTCTTTTCTGCTTGACCCAATTCTTCTTTTGCAGTTACCACACGTTTTTGTAAAAATTCGCGTGTCGTCCGTTGCTCAACATGGGAAATATCTGCCAAGCGCTTTAAGAATGTATCAATTAATAATTGATTAGCCTCTTGTGCTTGTTCTGGACTTTTACCAGTTACACTAACTTGTAATAATTCAGTTTCTTTATATGGTTTTGTTTCAATACGTGTTTTAACAAACTCTTCGTATGTAGGTGCTTTACCTGTTCCTTCTGGATCTTCAATCGCTGCAATAACAGGTTCTACAACATTACGACTCTTTAAAATTTCAGCATCTGTATTCATCAATTGACGCGCCATAGAGTCAGAGTAACCATTAGTACTTGATAAAACAGAATTACTTAATCCTTGAGATTGTTTAATGCGCAACATAGATGTAGATTGATATGTAGATGGTGCTAGGAGACCATATGCACCACCCAATACTATACATGCTACCGTAATATTGATAATCTTACGACGTCGTTTAACGAGGACTCTACCGACCTCTTTTAAATCAATAATTTGTTCCACCCATATACCCCTTTCTGTGAAAGTATACAAACAACAGGGTCTCTCCCTCTTAGGAATAGTTACTGTATATCTCCCTCTCACGTAGACTACAGCTCTAAATAAATGATTGTAACTAAATTGTTATACATTATGATTTGGATGATATGTAGGAACGATGTCTTGTAATACATTGATTACATCCAAGTCAGATTTACATGTTTCAAAGCGATCAATTTCACGGCTTAACCATTCTTGATTTACATCTTCTAAGGCAGCTTCAAAGATTTTCTTATGTGTAGTTGTATTAGTACCTTCTTCAGCAGTTAATAATTCTTCATATAGCTTTTCACCTGGACGCAAACCAGTAAATTCAATGCGAATATCTTTATCAGGCTCAAATCCAGAAAGACGAATCATATTTTTCGCTAAATCAACAATTTTTACTGGTTCACCCATATCTAATAAGAATACTTCACCACCATTTCCCATAGCACCAGCTTGTAATACAAGTTGGCTTGCTTCTGGAATAGTCATAAAGTAACGAGTCATTTCAGGATCTGTAACTGTTACAGGTCCTCCAGCTTCAATTTGTTTGCGGAATAATGGAATAACAGAACCGCGACTACCAAGAACATTACCAAAGCGAACAGTAATAAACTTTGTATCGTACTTGTGATTCATACCAAGTACAACCTTTTCTGCCACCCGTTTCGTAGCCCCCATAACACTTGTTGGATTTACCGCTTTATCTGTGGAAATCATAACGAATCGCTCAACACCATGTGCTCCCGCTACATCTGCCACATTACGAGTGCCATAAATATTATTTAACACCGCTGCAATCGGTTGGATTTCCATAAGCGGTACATGTTTATGAGCTGCTGCATGGAATACTACATCTGGTTCATAATCGGTAAAGATTTGGTCTAACTGATTTTTATCTCGAATATCAGCAATAATGGGAACCAATGTACCTTCAGGCACAATTGAACGCAACTCTTGGTGAATAAGATAAATACTATTTTCACCATGACCAAGTAACAATAGTTTTTTAGGTCTTACCCGTAATACTTGACGACAAATTTCAGAGCCAATAGAACCACCTGCACCCGTAACAATAACGACTTTATCTTTCAAATATGGTTCTACTTTTGATGTGTCTAGATGAATCTCATCACGTTCCAATAAATCTTCAATGGAAATAGGATGCAAATGAGATACTAAAACCTCATCATCTAATAATTGGTACATCCCAGGTAATGTATTGATTTTACATTTTAGAGGTGAGCAGATTTCCATGATTTCTCGAATAACATCACGTTTTACCGATGGCATAGCAATGATAATTTCTTCAACCTTATATCTTGCTACAAGCATTGGAATATCTTCACGATTCCCTAAAATTCTAAAACCATTCATCAACCGGTTATGTTTATACATATCATCATCAACAAAGCCAATAATACGTCTTGAACGCTTATGATACCGTTCAATTTCACGAGCTATAATTGCACCAGCATCACCAGCACCTATAATGAGTGTATTTACTTGGCCACTTTCACCATCATCCCCATTACTATAGTGAAGCGCCACATAATGTAGCAACATACGTCCCATACCTACTGCACCAGTTGTAAGGAACCAAGTAATAAAATAGATTGATCTTGGTAATGATTTACCAAATACAAACATAGAGGAGTAAAAGATTGCTGTACCTACTGTCGTAGCGACAAATACTGCCAATACCTCTCGCATCCCTGCATAACGCCAAATACGCGTGTACAAATGCATAAGCAAGAACATCAACATATACGAAATAAGCAATATTGGCAATGCGTCTACCATTTGGTCAATATATCGAGGTTCAATATAGCCATCAAATCTAATAAATAAACTAATGAAAGCAACAATAACAATCGTCGCAATATCGGCAATAAACAGTATGGCTGGTAATAAATATGAACGCAAAAGAACGCCCCCTTATATGTGAGATAAACCCTATCCTTAATCCTTACCGATACGTGATACCATGTATGCACTAGTCAAAATTGGAGCAATATCACGAGCAAAGTTAATACGACTATTTTTAGTCAAGTAAAGAACATCCCCTTCTCGCATAATATAGTTTTCGGACATATCTCCAGTTTGTAACATGCGATTTAAATTAATAGGAATTGGTTTTTCAGGATTGTCTTGATGAATTAAGTAAATTTTCTTTTTAGCTGTATCCCAGTTAAAGCTACCAGCCGCACCAATCGCATCAATAACAGTACTAGACTTAGTCAATGTATAAGCACCAGGCTTATTAATCTCACCGAATACGTACACCCGAACTCCTCCGAGTTTTGTAACATTTACAGTAATATCCGGATTAATAATGTACCGAGATAAACCTTGCTGTAATTGGGCGGTAAACTCATCGACGGTTAAACCATCTGCTTTTACTGGTCCCACCATAGGGAATGATACATATCCATCAGGACGAACAGTGTACATAATATCGTTACCATTACGTGTACCAAGATCTGCTTGTTGTACAACTTGAATAGTTAGTTCATCACCTTGTCGTAGACGATACACCTTATCAGAGCTCACTACAGATGCACTCGTTTCAAGTGGTGCATGTCCTTCAGTTTGTAATATTTTAGAATCGTAAAACTGTTCAGCTGTTACATTAACAGGTGCAGCCATGGATGTTGTTGTGGCACATAAGAATGCGGCCATCATCATATACTGTTTTTTATTCATATTTTACCTCTTTGATTTACATTCAACTCACTCAATACAACACTTTATTTTTTAGAATTATTAATCCTAAAAAATCGGTTAAGTCATTTTATCATTATTTTAAACTTTCTTCCATAAACACAGCCTGTTCTGAGCTAACTTCATTAAACCTTTAAGAATAAATCGCGTAAATATAAGGTTTTTACCATTTAATTATGTGTATTTTTTTACGCATTTCACTCATATTTCACTCGTTTTTTTCATTAATTTTAGATATATAAATAAAAAATATATAAACTCAATTCATAGTCGATTCATAAAATCATCAAACACTCATCAATTTTATTGATTAAATAAAAAAATAAGGTGTATATACTAGTTTTTTAGTATATACACCTTATTAAAAATTTTAGATAAGTCTATCGACTCAAAGTATTAATTATTCAACACGACCGCCTAAATATGCTTCCATAACGCGAGGATCATGACGTACTTCGTCAGCAGGACCAGATAATACCATCTTACCTGTTTCCAATACATACGCATAATCAGCTATTTTTAATGCTTGTCGTACATTTTGTTCTACCAAAAGAACCGTAGTTCCTTCAGCACTAATCTCTTTGATAGTTTCAAAGATTTCGTTTACTACTAATGGTGCAAGACCCATAGATGGTTCATCCAATAATAACAATTTTGGACGTGCCATAAGGGCGCGACCAATAGCCAACATTTGCTGTTGACCACCAGATAGTGTACCACCTAATTGATAACTACGTTCATCAAGGATTGGAAAGCGTTTAAATACTTTTTTGATATCTTCTTCAATCTCATTATCATTACGGATATAAGCACCCATTTCTAAGTTTTCATAAACGCTCATATCTTGAAGGATTTGACGACCTTCAGGAACTAAAGAAATACCACCATGTACAATTTGATGTGTTTTATGACCAGTAATATCTTGGCCTTCAAATAATACTTTACCAGATGTTGGTTTTACAAGCCCCATGATGGTTTTCATAGTTGTAGATTTACCGGCACCATTGGCACCAATCAAGGATACAATAGAGCCTTGAGGTACTT
>CAUHTB010000047.1 GCA_959608595.1 uncultured Veillonella sp.
TTTCCACTCGACCGATTACCAATATAACGAACAGGATCAATATTCTCTTGTGTACCACCGGCTGTAACAAGCACTGTAATACCTTCAAGTTCATTAGATTTGCACATCTGTGATTCAAGCCAATCTACAATGGCTTCAGGCTCTGGTAAACGTCCTATACCGGTAACCCCACAAGCAAGCCATCCTTCAGCAGGTTCCATAATATGGTAGCCAAGAGAACGTAAACCTTCCAAATTACGTTGAGTAATCGGATTGTTATACATTTCTGTATTCATAGCAGGACAAAGATATTTTGGAGCCTTAGTAGCCATTATTGTTGTTGTTAGCATATCATCTGCAATACCGGCATATATTTTACCAATTACATTTGCCGTAGCCGGAACAACCACATATGCATCTGCCCATGTAGCTAATGCAATATGCTCCACATCCCATTGATGTACTTGTTCAAACATGTCGATAGCTACAGGATGTCCACTAATTTCACCAAATGTTAGAGGTGATGCTATATGAGTGGAATTTTGAGTCATAACAACCTTCACTTCAGCACCTTTTTTACGAAGCCTGCTCACTACTTCAATTGCCTTATACGCAGCAATACCTGCAGATACAGCGACAATGATATGTTTTCCTCGCATTTTCTTCTCCTTTTAAAAATTCCTTGTATCAATGATACAAGGAATTTTTGTTCTTATTTAATGCCTTCTTTAGTGCGTTTATAAGTCACTTCACCTTCGGCGATTTCATAAAATGCCAAGGATACAGGCTTGTCAGTTGCATGTGTAGATTCAGCTAAGCATGGTTCGCCATCTGTTAATTCACGAGCACGTTTAGCTGCCAATGTTACCAAAGTATATTTACTATCTACTTGACTTTCCAATTTTTTCAATGGAGGTTTTACCATCATACTATCACTTCTCCTTAGACTCTTGATACTGTTTATAAATATATTGAATTTGCTCTTTATTGCGACTAATCTTACAGGATTCTGCCCGTAAAATAGAAGCAACCTTTTCTGATGCCTCTAGAAGATCATCATTTACAACGATATAGTCATAACGATGGGCTAATGCCAATTCTGAACAAGCTAATGACAATCGTTTATCAATAACCTCTTTCGCATCTGTACCGCGATTATGTAAGCGCTCAGATAACTCAGTTAATGACGGTGGTACTATATAGATAAATACGGCATCACTAAAACGTTCTTTAACTTGCATAGCACCTTGAATATCAATTTCTAACAGTACACTTTTACCATCATCTAATAAATCCATTACATGTTGCTTCGGTGTACCGTAGTAATTATCATATACCTTTGCATATTCTAAAAATGCATCTTCACTTAATAGAGTTTCAAACTCTTCTTTCGAGCGAAAGAAGTAATTAACCCCTTCCACTTCACCAACACGAGGTGCCCGTGTGGTCATTGAAACGGAATATACTAAATTAGGCATTTCTTTTCGAATATTCGCACAAATCGTACCTTTACCTGCGCCAGATGGCCCGGATATAACGATTAATAATCCTCTGTCTGACATATGTACTCCTATGATTCTACTGTATCTTCGTCTACATCATATTGCACAAGTCGATGTGCTACGGTTTCTGGTTGAATTGCAGATAATACAATTTGACCACTATCCATAACTAATACAGCACGAGTCTTACGACCATATGTAGCATCAATGAGTAGGCCCTTGTCACGCGCATCTTGAACCATACGTTTTATCGGTGCAGATTCGGGACTAATAATAGCCATAACACGGTTAGCAGATACCATATTACCAAAGCCTATATTCAATAACTGAATACTCATTTATGGACCTCCTATTACTCTACATTCTGTACTTGTTCTCTAATTTTCTCTAACTCACATTTTAGCTGAACCACAAACTCTGTAATACTTGAATCCATAGCTTTGGAACCAATTGTATTCACTTCACGATTCATTTCTTGCAAAATAAAATCCACCTTACGACCAATGGAATTCTCATCTACAAGTGTGTTTTTTAATTGTACCACATGTGAGGTAAATCGGACAATCTCTTCCGTAATATCAGTCTTGTCAGCTAATAAAGCAATTTCCTGCAAAAAACGATCTTCACTTATACTCGCCTCTAAAGACACTAAATATTCTTGAATTTTTCCCTTTATATGCTCACGATACGCATCTACAGCACCGGCCTTTTTCTCATCAATACTATTGATTATATTTTCTAAAGTAGTGATACGAGACAATAAATCTTGTTCAATATGTTTACCTTCTACAGTACGCATTGTTATTAAGGCATCTAGTGCTTGGTTTGTAGATTCTTGTACTATTTCTGAAAGCACATCTTCTGCAATCGGAGTATCTTGTTGTTGTATCCATTCATTAGAAATGGAATTGACCGCTTGTAAAGGCACTTTTTTAGGGTCATCATAAAACTCTTCTTGAACAAGCAATTCTTGTATCTGCTTTCTCAACACACTATTTATTGTAAAGGTTTTAGGTCTTTCCCCTGCATCCTGAATAGAAACAGATACTTCAACTTTACCACGAGTAATCCGATCTTGTACTAATCCACGAATAATACTTTCAAAAGGGTTGATTTGCTTTGGACTACGTATAAATAAATCCAAGAATCGTGCATTTACAGACTTAATTTCTACCGTACAGGTAATGCCATCTTTGGTTGCCGTGCCAGAACCAAAACCGGTCATACTTTTCATATGATATCCTCCTTAGCAGTTTTTATTATTGTACCACGAATTATACATTCCGTGTTTAAATACTAAGAATTATATGTGCATTATGTTATACTAAACTATACTTCTAAATAGAATTGAAAGGAGTACTATGAATTTAGACGGACTTACCATGTCTGTTCTCGCTAAAGAATTAAATGAGCGATTACAAACAGGTCAAATACAAAAATTATATCAAATAGATAAAACTACATTACTATTTAAAATTCGTGCACTTAACGAAGATCAAACCTTGGTCATCACTGTTGGTGCAACCCCTGCAATGTATCTCAGTAAACCTATTCAAGATTTACCAAAGGAACCTAGTTCACTATGTATGTTCCTACGTAAGCATATTGAAGGAAGCCGCATTGTAAAGGTAGAACAAATTAATGGAGACCGGATCATGTGCATCCAAACGGATAAGCTTGAAATGGATGGTTCTATTACGAGCACATTTATTTATGTAGAATTAATGGGCAAATATTCAAACTGTATTTTTGTGCAAGATGGAGTTATTTTAGAATCTTTAATTCACGTATCTCCTTTAATGAATCGGGAACGTTCTATTAGCCCTAAACTACACTATGAATTACCACCTAATGCTAATCGTGTAAGTTTAATGGATTTTGATTATGATGAAATCAAAAATTTACTTACCTCCTTCGGTGATGGTACTGTACAACAATCTATACGTGCCATCTTTAACGGTTTCGGTAAACCTTTATTAGATGAAGTATTATGGACTTCCAATCTAAATGGTGATGAATCTATAACTGATTTAAGTCCAGACCAAATAGATACCTTAGCCAAGGCATTATATGAGCTAAAAGTAAAACTCCAAGACAGTCATGGTTTGCTTACTTTAATCAATGAGAATAATAAAAAAGCACACGCCACCTTTACGTTACACAATTACAAAGTACTAAAAGAATATAGTACGATTTCAGAGGCTCTAGAAGAATCGATTCACAATACAAAATCTATTCATACTGCTGATAAGGAACTAGAAAAGATTTTAACAGCAGCCATCAAAAAAGAAGAAATCCGTCATCAAAAGATCAAAGATGAATTAGATGATACTAATAAAATGGATACCTATAAACTGTATGGTGATATCTTAATGATCAATGCTCACTTACAAGTACAGTATGAACCTTCTATTCAATTACCAAATCTTCTTTCTGAAGATGGAGAGTTATTAACAATCCCTTTAAAACCAAATCTTACGATTGTAGAAAACGGACAATGGTATTATAAGCTCTATACAAAATTAAAAAATCGTATGGTCAGCGGTGAATATCAACTTAATGCTAGTACTACAAAACTTGAATATCTCAAATCGATTTTATATAGTATTTCATTAGCCACTACCCGTGAAAGCTTAGAAGAAATTCGAAAGGAATGTATGGATGCGGGCATTATAAAAAAATCCAAAAAGCCACTATCTTATAAGCTAGGTAAATCGAATTACATTCATTTAACCATTGATGAAGGTGAAATATTTATTGGTCGTAACAATCAACAAAACGAATATTTAACCCATCGATTTGCAA
This sequence comes from uncultured Veillonella sp., assembly GCA_959608595.1. Lineage (GTDB taxonomy): Bacteria > Bacillota > Negativicutes > Veillonellales > Veillonellaceae > Veillonella. The sequence goes on from CAUHTB010000047.1 coordinate 4,287, forward strand.
AACCAACCGATATTTGGTTCCATACACAAGATATTCAAGGTTCTCACCTCATATTAAGACTCAATGTGGAGCCAGATGATATGATTTTATCTAAGGTTGCTCAATATGCGGCCTACTTTAGTAAGGCTCGTGAAACTAGTAAGGTGCCTGTAGACTACACATATATTAAAAATATCAAAAAACCACCTGGGTCTCCTCTTGGATTTGTTATTTTTAATACACATCAGACAATGATTGTAGAGCCTAAAAAACCCGATAATTATACTGAATAAAAAAGAAGCGAAGGAAATCCTTCGCTTCTTTTTTATAATATTATTGGTTTTCTTCTGTACGTTGTTCAGTTTGTTTCAAACTTTCACGATTTTGACGTAAGCTTTCCAATGTTTTTTCTAAATTGTTTTCCACATATTTAAGAACATCGCCAGCATATTGAATGGAGCTGGATTTCAATTCCTCAGAGGATTGGTTCGCTGCATTGATAATTTGATTAGCTTGTTCTTGAGCTTGTTTAACTAGTTCACTTTCAGCAGTTAATTTAGCAATGTAGTCTTTAGCTTGATCAATCAAAGTTTCAGCTTGACGTTGAGCATCAGCTAGTACTTTATCTTTATCTGCTACAATACGACGAGACTCTTCAAGTTCCAATGGTAAAGACTCTTGAATAGAATCAATAATACGCATAATTTCGTCTTCCTCAACCATACGTTTTGTAGTCATAGGAATACGGCTGCTAGATTCAATAAGAACCTCTAAATCTTCTAATAATTTTTCTGTTTTCATACATTTCACCCCTATTTATTATGGACCGTATTAAAGCGTTCTTCAAGTTTTTCCTTAACATCATCCGGAACTAAACCATCTAGCTTACCACCAAATTTTGCAAGTTCACGAATACCTGTGGAGCTGACGAAAGAGTATTTGTTATTTGTCATAATAAATACAGTTTCAATATCATCATCCAAATATTTTGCAAATAACGCACGTTGAAATTCATGTTCAAAGTCACTTAAAGCTCGCAATCCTCGAATGATGATAGACGCATTCGTAGATTTACCATACGTGTTAAGTCGACCACCGGTCCCATCAATTTCAACATTAGGAATATCTGTGACAGAATTTTGAATCATCTCAACCCGTTCTTCCATGGTAAATAAGGAATTTTTATTTGGGTTAGAGCTGACAGCAATGATTAATTTATCAACTAATCGACTGCCTCGTTCAAAAATATCAACATGTCCATTTGTTACTGGGTCAAAACTACCCGGACATACACCTATACGCACAGGTTTAGCTCCTTTCAGCTGTGTTTACAAAATAGGAAACCATGGTATAACCAAATTTCTGTTCTTTTATACATTTCCATGATTCAGGCAAGGTAAATGCCTCGTCCTTATGGTGCTCTAGTAGTAAAACACCATCAGGCTTTAATAAATCACAGTCTACAACCATATCTATGGTCTCTTGTATAAATCCATTTTCATATGGTGGATCAGAAAAAATATAATCGAACTGTCGTCCCATTATATAATTTTTTAATTGTGAAAGTTTCCTCGGAATGATTTCTAACCGATCCTCCACATGACAATGTTTGGCATTCTCTAAAATCAATCTTCCTGTTTTAAAGTCTACCGCTACTGCATGTGCTGCACCACGACTTAAGGCTTCAATAGCTACTGCACCTGTACCTGAAAAAATATCTAATACATGAGTACCAAATAAACCTCTATTAGATAATACGTTAAACACACTTT
>CAUHTB010000048.1 GCA_959608595.1 uncultured Veillonella sp.
TCAATACACCCCCACCTAGTATGTCTGCATATTTTCCCACAAACTGGCCCATAAATTTGCCTAGGTACACACCAATAAGAGAAATACCAAAGGTAATTACCCCTATCATAGTAGAGGCTTCCCATACATTAATAGGTAGAAAAGCAAAGGTTAAACCAACCGCCATCGCATCAAGGCTAGTTGCCACAGATAGCATAATCATTTCCCAAGCACCCAAAAACTGTTTATCATCATCTTCATCGTCATCACTGAGGCCTTCTCGTATCATAGCAACACCTAAATAGCCGAGCAGACCAAAGATAATCCAATGATCCCATTCAGCTATGACATCAATAAACTGGCGACCAATAAGCCAGCCCATAACAGGCATGAGAAACTGGAATAACCCAAATAAGAATGCCAATGTAACCTTTCGGCCATTTTCACCTACCGGCATTGATAAACCTTTACCAATCGATACACCAAAGGCATCCATAGCAAGACCAATACTAATTAATACAATTTCAAATACAGACACGAAACTCACCTATAAAAACTACTTACTTATTCTGCTACTGCCATCAAAGAATATCCTTCTCGGCTAATTTGTGAATTCACTACAATCGAAATCTTACGCCCTATAGAATCACCTAACTCCTCAAGAACAGCCTTAGTTAAGTATTGGGCTACCTCTGGATGTACTTCGATTTCTAGATTAGATTTAATGCGACCTGATTTAAACAGTTCACGTATACGACGGATAATTTGCATGTATACAGTTCTGCCTGACAACATGTATCCAGTGCCCCCACATTGAGGACATGTATCAAACATCAACGTCTGCAAACCTTGACGGGCACGCTTTCTTGTCATCTCCACAAGGCCAAGCGAGCTAATACCACATACCACAGTTTTCATCTTATCTAACTTGGCTTGTGCGCTCAACAATTTTAACAACTCTTGTTGATGGGACTTATCCTTCATATCGATAAAATCGACGACGATAATACCACCAATATCGCGCAATCGCAATTGACGACAAATTTCCTTTGCCGCCTCTTTATTGACTGTAAAAGCCAGATCTTCTAACTTATTAGACTTACCTGTGTAATGAGCCGAGTTTACATCAAATACCGTAAGAGCCTCCGTATGATCAATGCGGATAGAACCACCGGAAGGTAGATTGATATCACGAGAGATAAGATCTTCTAATTGTGGTTCAATATGATTGGCTTTAAAGATAGGTGTGCTACCACGGTGACGTGTCACTTTAATTTGCTGTGATGTAGGCCCATGACCTAAGAGATCCAGCAATCGAGATTCGCCCATATCGGAATCGACGATGATTTCCGCTACATTTCGATGCGCATAGTCACGTACAAGGCGGAACCAGAAGTCCGCATCACTATAGAGATCAGTACCACTCTTAGCCACCTTAAATCGTTTTAACACATGTTGCCATGTACGCCATAGATATTCCATATCACGACCGATTTCGTCAGCACTAGCCTTAGCGGCTGCGGTACGAATAATAAATCCACAGCCTTCCTGTACATAAGGCGCTGCTAATTCTTGTAATTTAGCACGTACTGCTTCATCAGTAATTTTCTTAGAAATATGCATGCCTTCAGAATATGGTAAAAGCACCATAAAGCGCCCTGCCAAACTCACATCAGCTGTAACGCGAGCTCCTTTACCAAGCATTTCCTCTTTTACCACTTGTACGAGAATTTGCTGTCCCACAGATAGGCGTGGCAAGATTTTCTGTTCTTTCCCCTGTTGAAGGTTCAAATACGCATTTTGAGAGCCCCCTATATCAACAAAGGCCGCTTGCATACCGTTTAATACGTTCTTAACAGTACCCTTGTACATATGATTTGCCATATGAGACTCATCAGTACGTTCTAAGACAAAATCTACTAACTGCCCTTCTTCGTCGATAACAGCCATGCGAATTTCTTCTCGCATAACATTGACCAAAATTTTATGCATCCTATCCCTCCCTTCGTTCAATTCAAAATATATAGGTCTTTTACATCACTAAAGCTTATATAACCGCTTAAGATTTATGTAAAAAGTACTAGTAATTAATTTCCAATGGAGTGTAACGGCCTTCTTCGTTTTCCACCATAATGGCTTTACGGTGAATTTCATAGCCACTTGTAATAGGCCAATTATATTGGTCTTTACCAAGATTCCACACTTCGCTAGGTTTAATAGTACCTTGCGGATAGATGCCGATGCCCATAGTAAGGGTTACCATACCATCCTTAACAGACGCTACGATAGGTTCTTTTACAAATTCTTTCACATCAATAGTGCGAGTTTTCTTAGGCGTTACCTTTTCATAAGAAATCTCCGTAGCTTCGTTGAAAGATTTGAGCAACGCATCCCAATCCGCATGTTCATCCGTTACAGGACCAGTAACTTCGTAAATAGCAAAGTTACAGATAGCCATCATTTTTTTAACCTTTTCAGGCATTTCCTTGCCACCTAGCACCTCAAGACCTGGCGGTGCTACGCGGTTCAAACGCTCCATAATGGACTCTAAAGAGTCCTCTTCTAGCACATCCATATCGATATATTCAGCCGCCGCTGTTACACCTAAAGCAAGTGCAGAGGAAAAGCTAATTTTCATATGTGGATTAAAGCCTTCAGAATAAGCCATTTTAATTCCGGCGCGGCGAATCATACGTTCAACTGCTTGTGCATAATCAAGGTGCGACAAGAATCGCAATTTTTCGCCTTTATTTAAGGCCAAACGTAACTTTTTCAACTCTGCCACCCTCCTTATAGTCAATAATTGCAGTATTTAGCTCTGGACATACGTTACAGCCCTTACATGGACCGCGACGGCAATCACTTGTTAAGTTTGCCTCTACCGCTTGTTCCCACTCTCGTTTTAAGAAAGCTTTACTTACGGTGCAATCCAAATGATCCCAAGGTAATGGCTCGTCGAAATCACGCGTACGACGTGCAAAATATGCAGGATCCAACCCACAATCAGCAAATGCTTTTAACCAAGTTTCATAGTTAAAGAACTCAGTCCAACCATCAAATTTACAACCTGCTTCCCATGCTTTTACGAGAACCTTAGACAATCTACGGTCCCCACGAGCAAAAGCGGCCTCCATGTAGCCAGTATAACCATCATGATAGTGATAAGAAATATTACGGTTATTGATGAGAGATTTTAAATAGCGTTGCTTACGATGAACTTCCTCTACATCTTGTTGACCATACCATTGGTATGGAGAATGTGTTTTTGGCACGAAGAATGATACGCTGACAGTTACAGAACCATTGCGTTTACCTGTAATATCACGATGTAAATCAAGTACCTTGTACGCCAAATTAGCAATACCTGCCAAGTCTTCATCAGTTTCAGTTGGAAGGCCCATCATGAAGTACAATTTAACTGTATTCCACCCAGATTTAAAGGCATTTGTACACGCTGCCAATAAGTCTTCTTCGCTAACGCCTTTGTTGATAACATCGCGCATGCGCTGTGTCCCTGCTTCAGGAGCGAACGTAAGACCACTCTTACGCACTTGTTGCACTTTTTTCGCAATATCGATGGAGAAACTATCGATACGCAAGGATGGCAAGCTTACGCTCACTTGTTTATCTTTGAACTCTTCCATGAGCATGTCTACTAGCTCTGGCAATTTAGAATAGTCCGCAGAGCTCAAGCTCATCAAAGAGATTTCATTATAACCAGTGTTAGCAATCGTATCCTTAGCAATTTGAAGCAAACGCTCTGGCGTTTTTTCACGAACAGGACGGTATAACATACCCGCCTGACAGAAACGACAGCCCCGTGTACAGCCACGGAACAGTTCTAGTACTGCCCGGTCATGCACGATATCCAAGAATGGCACTACAGGTTTTGTAGGGTAGAACACATTTTCTACATCTTCTACGATGCGTTTCTCTACAGCTGCCGGTACATCTTCAAAGCGAGGTGTAATCGATTTAAAATCACCTTGCTCTGTATATTCCACATCATATAATGCAGGACAATAGGTACCAGGAATTTGAGCCACTTTACGTAAGAAGCCTTCCTTACCACCAGGGAATCCTTTCGCCTTTTCAGCTTTATAGAGGTCGATAAATTCATCGCCCCATTCTTCGGATTCACCAAGAGATACAATATCAAAGAAATCTGCAATAGGCTCTACATTAAATGCACATGGACCACCACATACGAGTAACGGGAAATCCATATCACGATCTTTAGCGTACATAGGAATGCCAGCCAAATCGAGCATATTCAAGATATTAGTAAAGCTCATCTCATATTGAAGCGTAAAGGCTAGTACATCAAAGTCTTTAATAGGCGTACGAGTTTCCAAAGAAAATAAAGGAATGTTGCGCTTACGCATTTCCTCTTCCATATCGTGCCACGGAGCAAATACACGTTCCGCTGCTGCATCATCACGACGGTTTACAAGACCATATAAAATTTTGATACCCAAATGGCTCATGGCCACTTCGTATACATCTGGAAAAGCTAATGCCATTGTTACATCAACAGTACTGTGATCTTTTACGATACTGTTATATTCGCCGCCCGTATAACGAGCAGGCTTTTGGACATGTTGTAACCATGACGTATCTAATTGAATCATACATCCTCCGTCTTTAATGAAAGACTTCTTTCACAATCAATCCTATGAAAGGATATTAAAATATATATTTTGTCCGCTGTCTAGCAATATTTAATAAAATGCCAATGCTCAGCATATTAGTTGTTAGCGCACTAACACCATAGCTAAGGAATGGCAACGGAATCCCCGTTACAGGCATGATACCAATCGTCATGCCTACGTTTACGAGCACTTCAAAGGCAAACATCGTACCAATACCCGTTGCTAATAACATACCGAAATTATCATTGCAGGTATATGCTACTTGAATGCTGCGATAAATAAGCATAAACAATAATAGCAATACTACAATGCATCCTACAAAGCCAAATTCTTCGCCGATTACAGAAAAGATAAAGTCCGTATGATTTTCTGGTAAAAAGTTCAACTGACTTTGAGTACCATTAAAGATACCTTTACCAAAAATCATACCCGACCCGATGGCAATCTTAGATTGAATATGATAGCCAGAACCGAAGGGATCAATATCTGGATTTAAAAATACTAGAATACGTTGCTTTTGGTATTCTTTCAGTACAAACCAGCCCAAAGGCATCAAGAGTAAAGCCACGCTCGCAATGATTTTTATAAGCTTAGTTTTGATACCAGATATAAAGAGCATCCCTACAAATATAGCAATATATACGAGGGATGTCCCCAAGTCAGGTTGTAAAAATACGAGAAGGATAGGAATCCCTACATATAACACTGGCATCAATAGGGATTTAAAAGTATCTAACTTGCCAATGCGCGGTTCTAACATTTTAGCCATACAGATAATCATCAATAGTTTAGAAAACTCTGAAGGCTGGATAGTAATTGGCCCCAGTTGAATCCAACGCTGTGCACCTAGTGCGGAGGTACCAACTACCATAACTGCAATTAACATAAGCATGGTAATCACATAAATCATATTCCCCCACCCTTTAAGGCGATGGTAATCTAGAAATTGCATGCCTATAACGACAGCTATATTTGCTAAAAAGAATACGAGTTGTTTTACCACTAAACTACCAAAACCGATAGCTTCATGATTCACATGGGTAGCACTACCAATAGCTGTAAGACCAATTCCGACAAGTAATATAGTACATATGATGATAGTCCAATCGCTATCTGTCCATATTTTACGCCACATCATATCACCTATTTCAACTTGCTACGGCGCCACAAGCTTTGTTTCCCTTGCACCAATAAGCGTTGCGTGGTCCAACCGCCACGATTAATGTAATGAACATTGTTAGAATCCTCAAAAATAGACTCACCTACTGTCGCAAGACTTGGTATGTTATCTTGCTCCTTCGATGCTTTTTTCTTAGTTACATAAGCATCGAACTGCTTTAGTACATCGTAATCTTCCCAACAATCACC
>CAUHTB010000049.1 GCA_959608595.1 uncultured Veillonella sp.
AGAATGTATTTTTAAATGTATTAATAATGAGAAGACTCATAGAATAGAGATCTCTTATGTGAATCGGCCAACCGATAAACAGGTTATGAAGGCTATAAAGACCAGTATTAAAAACTTGACTAAATATAATGTTGATGTATTAGGTAATAAATATAAAGTTATAGATGAAAAGCTAGAATTTGATGTTACGATTTAATGTTGCAGGGAGAGCACATTATGGGTTGGCGAACAATTATTATCGAACAGAGTCAGCAAGTTTCATTACATTTAGATAACTTAAAAATAAAAATGCTTGAAGGGGACTATTTAGTCCCCTTACAAGATATTAGTGTAGTTATTTTTAATAACTATAAATTAAATGTTACAACGCAATTATTATGTAAGATGAGTCGGTATCAAATTTGTGTAATCATTTGTGAAAAGAATGGATTACCGTCTGTTGTCATGAATCCGATAGCAGGAAATTATGTAACATTTAAAAATCAAGAAATACAACTGAATATGAATCCATCTAGACCAGGTGATTTATGGAAAGCTATTATTGAACGTAAGATTAATAATCAAATGTTTGTTTTAGATCATTATTCATTGTCATTATATACAATTGAGATAATGGAATCTTTAAGAGATACAATTCAACCGTTCGATATGGAAAATCATGAAGGTATTGCTGCAAAAGTTTATTTTAAAGCTTTATTTGGTATTGGTTTTATACGTGATCGAGAAGAGGAAGATTCTATCAATAATGCTTTGAATTATGGATACTCTATTATTAGAGCCCTTATGGCAAGAGCATTAGCTGCTAAAGGTCTTATATTATCAATAGGGATAAAACATCATAATATATATAATCACTTTAATCTCGTTGATGATTGCATGGAAATATATAGGCCCATCATAGATGATTGGGTCTATTCTTGTATTTATGTGCCTGAAGTTCTGTTTTCAAGAAATATAAAACTTAATTTAATTACTATGCTTTCTGAACGTACAGTACGTCATCAAAATATATCTTATTCAATAGCAGATTCAATGAATAGATTTGCAGATAGTCTTGTGCGATGTATGACTGATGATAATGAAGTATTAGATTTACCATTGTTAGATATATGATATTGGTGTGTAAAATGAATAGGTACAGAATGGTGAGAGTATTAATAATGTTTGATTTGCCTATGGATGATACTGTTGCAGTTCGTCATTATACCCAATTTAGAAAGTTTTTGATACGGCAAGGGTATTTTATGATTCAGTATTCTATTTATTGTAAGATTATGCCTAATCGGGATAGTGTAAAGTCTCATATTGAATATATTAAGCGCTATTTACCGCCAGATGGAGCCGTATATGTTTTGCAAGTTACAGAGAAGCAGTATCAAGGTATGAAACTATTAACTGGAAAGAAACAAATTATTGAAGAGAAGTTAACGATTGATAAAACTATCATTTTCTAGGAGGCGTCTATGAATGGTGAATTGGTATTATCAGGATATAGACTTTTAGAACCAGTCCATATTAATTTACAGGCTATAACAATTGTAGTGCCACAAGATGATTTTAGGACTATGCCGGTTATATTCGATTTTATAGAACGATATTTTGATAAACGAAGATTTTCGCAACAATATCCATTTAACACAATGAATCTTAATAATAGTGTATGTAGAGATGATGAGTTTGAAATTTTGTATATTCCTTCAAGAGTAGATTCAACAGAGCTTTTTAAGATCGCAAAAAAGAGTTTATTGGGTAAGATAACCGAAAAAATCTATAAAGAAGTTTCAATATCTGAATGGGAAAAATGCTTTAATCAGTTGAATTCGGTAATACTTTCACCTATTAATGAATTATTATCTCGTTATAATTTAATATGCGAGAGTAATATGAATGATTTTTGGAGCTTTAGTAAGCTTATAGATGTACTATCTAATGATATGGAAATATATGGTACATTTGATGAACGCTCACAATATGATTTGAAGTATATGTTAGTAGATTTGTTTGCTGAACTAGATGTGGGGAAAAAGAAGTTACTATTATTAGATTTGCCTGAACAAGGTTTATCAACGGAAGAGTTTTGCTCTTTGTTAGATTATCTTAATAAAAAATGCTCAAGTATTGATAACACTATAGTTTATACGCAATTTAGTATTATAACTAATATATATAAGAATCCACTATATTATCATGTAGTTAAGGCCAATCAAGTATGGGGAATGGATGATTATGATGAAATTGAAGCTTTACTGCTAGAGGATAGTGGATCTATAAATTTACTGCAGAAAGAGCACCAGTTTATACAAAGTTTGTTTAATCGTAGACTATTTGAAAAAGAATATAAGGAAATAAGTGACTTATTTTTTACTAAATAAGTTTGATTAAAAAATATTGTAAGAAGAAGGCATACAGCTTTTATAAGCAGTATGCCTTCTTTTTTGTATTATCTTGCAATTCTTATGAGCTAGAATTATAATATTAGGGTAATATTCATATTTTATTCATATTTTGACAATGAATAGTGTATAGAGGGGTACAATAAGATTCAAGTTCCATTAGATAGGTTTGAATCTTTTTTTAGGTTTATTGTTTGTGTTGTCTTAAAAGGGGGAAAACACATGAAAAAAGAATTGCTGTTAACAGCCATGATCACTGCAACTATAACTACAACAGGGTTTGCAGCATCCAATTTAGATATTAGTGCTACAACTGCTGCTCCATTAAGCATGAAGAATTCTATTGCTTATGGTGGAAATAACAAAGTTGAGAATGGTATGTTCTCCCCTGTAAATAATATATTGCTCGGTGGTGACAACAATACAGTTCGACCTTCTGCTTCGAATAGTATCACTTCTGGTATGAATAATACTGCATCTGGTCCGGGCAGTATCGTAGCAGGTTGGTATAATACAAACTCTGCTACTCACAGCTTGGTAGTAGGTACTAGCAATACTGTTGGTGGTACTAATAATATCGTAGGCGGCTTTGGCCATGCCAATAATGACAATGCGATTAACTCTTTATTAGTTGGTTCATATAATAGTATTGACGGACATGACTCTGTGGCTTTAGGTAAGAATAATACCATTAAAGGAAATAATGCTTTAGTAGGTGGTACTGGTGCTAAGGTTCAAGGTAATAATTCCATCGCCTTTGGTGATACTGCTAAAGCAACATACGATGATGCGTATGCGATTGGTCGTAAAGCAGAAGCAACTGCTCTAAATACAGTTGCTATTGGTAATAATGCAAAGGCCAATAACATAATGGGCACAGCAATTGGCTATAATGCAAAAGCAAAAAATGACTATGCTACTGCAGTAGGTTATAGTGCAAGTGGTACTGGCAATCAATCCTCCGCATTTGGTTTCAATTCGGAAGCAACTGCTATGAATACAACTGCAGTGGGATCTTATGCAAATGCTAGCGGTGCGTATTCTACAGCATTGGGCTTTAAAACTGCAGCTTCTAATGAGGATTCTGTAGCATTAGGTAACTATTCTACTAGTGCTGGTAAAAGTGCCTTTGCTGCTGGCACATTAGCTAAAGCAGTAGAAAAGGACTCTTTAGCAATTGGTCATAGTGCAACTACAACCAAGGAAAACGGCATCGCTATCGGTACGAATGCGAAGGCTGCTACAGATAACAGCATTGCACTCGGTGCTAAGTCTGTTACTGACACAGCTGTATCTACTAGTTCCGGTGTAATCGGCGGCAGAACATATAGCTTTGCTGGTGGAAATGCGGTGGGTACATTGAGTATTGGTGATAGTGGTGCAGAACGTACCATTACAAATGTAGCGGCAGGCCGCGTATCTGCAACCTCTACTGATGCAGTCAATGGCTCTCAATTACACGCTATTAAAGATGTAGTCGATAATCATGAAAACCGTATCACTACAATAGAAGGTGATATTAATACGTTAAATAATCGTATTATTAATGGTGGAGCGAATAGCTTGAATGAAGCTAAAGCGTATACGGATCAACAAGTATCTAGCGTAGCGGCGGCTTCTGCAGCACTAGCTGGCTTGCATCCATTAGATTTCGATAAACATGATAAATGGTCCTACTCTGTTGGCTTTGGTAATTATAAAAATGCTAATGCAGCAGCTTTAGGTGCCTTCTACCGCCCTAATAAAAATACAATGTTTAATGCTGCTACTACCGTTGGTAATGGTCGTAACACTATCAGCTTAGGTGCTAATTTCAAATTTGGTAAAAGCTCTGAAGAGGTAACTACTGAAGATGCGGCACAACTCAAGAAAGATATGAAAGACCTATCTGAAAAGTATAATGAATTAGCACAAAAATATAATGAATTAGCAGCTAAATTAGAATCTAAATAAAATAATCAATACGCCTACAAGATGTATCTTGTAGGCGTATTTTTCTAATATTAAATGTGAGTATAGTACTTTTATAATAGGTGATTCTTTTTAATGTGAAAGAGGAGAGCTTTTATTATAAGTATTCCTTAATAATGATATAATTAAGATACATATTCAGTTACATATTACAGGTAAGCGATGGTATATAGTGGAGAGTATATATGAGCTTTTACAATTGGATTCAAGAAAAATTATTCGACAATTACGAAGAATGGCACATGAAGAGTCCCGATTATAATCGAAATGGTTTTAATATAGTAGGTATCGATAATACATTAAAGGCTATGCATGATGGATATTTCATGTATGTTGAATTATACCCACCTCATGCCATCGATGGATGTACAGCCATGAAGGCCCGTGTAGGTAAAACGCAGGATGCAGTAGATTTATTCTTAGATATAGATGGCAAGACCTATCGTATGGCTGATGTAAGTTATCCTGACGCAGTGAAGATGATGCGGGCTTTTGTGAAAAAACGCAGAGTACCTGATTGTAGTTTGTGTGTAGAAGTAGCGTATCAAGATATCGATCAGATGCGATCTACATTTACAGAGTTAGCAACGTTGTTGCTAGGCGATGCTAAACAAGCCAAATCATTCATGTCCAAGGAAAAGTTATATTCCATGGAAGAACTAGAAGATAGCTGGTGGAATCTCTATGAGAAGTTGCTATCTACTGGTCGTGCTGTAGAGTTATCTTTGAAAATCGAATTAGAGGATTTTCTTTATCATGTGCAGAAGTTAATCCATAATAAAAATTTATCTACTGGTGAAAATTTAACTGGCGATGTATCTATTGATACAGCCGAATTTGATGACAGTCAATGTATTGGGGACTGGTGCGCACATTTTAATTCCACGTGGAAAAACCATAAGTTAGTAGGTATGGACATCGGTACAGATAGTTTGGTACTCATGGTACTTTCAAATGAGGAATTTAAAAGAGCCCAAGAACTAGCGAAAGAATTATTACATAGAATCGATGTAGCTGAACGTTTGTGATGTAACGAAAATTATAATGTAGTGGCACGATTATAATGTGGCAGTATCTATAATAGGTCGTAATTCTTAACTGTAAACAGTTTGCACTGTATAAATGTGATGAATAGGAGAGAGTATTATGAGTATTGTACGTCTACCAGAATATGAAGCCGAGTTTGAGCCGGAAGTGTTTGAGATTTATGCATTGCCGCGCAGTGATGCGAATGGGGCTAGCCCTTATTTAGAGAAGTACCATAGACCATTAGTGTCCACCGATGCTATCCTAGATACTCGAACTGGCGTGCTTGACCGTAGCGAAGGCATTTTGACGTGGATTATTGAGGGCCTTGATGATAGATGGGGTTATTCTTTTGAGCCGCACGGTGTCTATAAACTGTTAGTTAAGAAAGCTAAGCCCATAGAGGATTTAGGCTATATGCGTCCTTCTTGGAATAATCGCTATTATGTACTTGAGGTGTTAGAGGAACATGCTAAACATAGCGAGTTAGAGGCGTTGTCGGCTTATTTGAAAACCCCTAAATACCTTCATACTGACAGGGGTGACTTCCTGTTAAATCGAGAGTATCAATATTACACAGCGAGAATTGATGATTATGCATT
>CAUHTB010000050.1 GCA_959608595.1 uncultured Veillonella sp.
ATTCTCTAATATGATTAATGTATTTCCTGAATTAATGTATTTCCTGATGAGAGGTACCCATTAAGGGTGTATGTACTTGATAATATTATGGGTAGCAGTCTTAATATTTTCAAGGCTAGTGGCCAAGTTTAGACGTACAAAGGTGGCGTAGTTTTTACCGCCAAACCATTCGCCAAAGCTTGGTGCAATGCGGCATTTATTTTCGAATAAGTCGTGCATATCTTCAGCCTTAACATAGGCACCAAAATCAATCCATGCTAAATAGGTGCCGTCCATAGGGCTGATGCGGATTTGTGGTAATGCCGTACAAAGCTCTCGGCACAGATATTCATAATTTTCACGTATAACAGCTAGTACATCTGTGAGCCATGCCTCCGCCTCTGGATGTGTGTAGGCTACAGTGATGGATGTTTCGGCAATAACGTCGGAGTCCGTATGGTATACATGAGTTTTATAGGCATTGTATTGACCCCTCAGTTTTTCGTTGGGAATGATAATCTCTGCGTGGTGCAAGCTAGCCATATTAAATGATTTTGACAGAGATGACATGGAGAGTATGTTATCTGCGTAGGCGCCGTTAGATACGGATAATGCTGGCATAAAGGTTATCGGTCCCGTAATGAGGTCTTGATGGATTTCGTCGCTGATGATGAGCACCCCGTGACGCTCACAAATGCTAAATAGCTGATTCATCTCGTCTTCTGCCCATACATGCCCTACAGGGTTGTGTGGATTACAGTGAATGAACAGTTTAATATCGTGTTTGGTAATCGCTGTTTCAAAGGCTTCGTAATCTACGGTGTAGCGATTATCGTCACTGCGTTTCATAGGAATAGCGATGATCTGGCGCTGTGCATCGCTAGCGCTCGTATCAAAGGCGCCGTACACAGGACTTAGAACGGCAATGGCATCATTTGGTTTTGTGAAAGCCCCAATACACCACATAATGCCTGTAATGACATTTGGAGCGCTGGTGAGCCAGTCTTTAGAAAGTATACAGTTGTGGCGCCGCTTATACCAATCTATGACTGCTTCAAGATACTTGGGATTCGTCATGGTATAGCCTAATGGTTGGGCTTTTACATAGGTACAAATAGCCTCTTGTATGCACTGAGGCGGCATAAAATCCATATCGGCCACCCATAGGGGTAATAAGTCGGTGCGGCTAAATTTTAAGTGCTCGCCGTCCCATTTGCGAGAATGGGAACCGCGGCGATCGATATAGTATGTTTCAGTAAAGTCTATTGTGTTCATAGTGAACCTCTATACGTGTATGTTAATGTGGTGGGAACTAATTACTCTATCTATTATCAGTATACATGCATAGATATATATGTAAATATACACTTAAGAATTGCTGTTACAGTATCTTCTGTTTCTATGCAATCCTTGCATGAATAGGGGCTATATTGGTATACAAAAGGTGCTATATTTGCTTGACTGTTGGGACTTTCACAATTTAGAATATACTATAGAATAGTGTGAGTCTGACCAGTGACCACACGTCTATCGAATGGTTACAAAAGATAAATGTTAGCAGCATGTGGCGGCGTCCCTATGTGAGAGGGCTCATCGGAATGCTTAGGTGCATGCAACGCTGTAAGTATAGTACTGGATCCTTGTTAGGAGGCATGTGCCATGAGTAACGAATTAAAACCACTACATTTTGATGCGGATTATACAATGGAGGAAGCGCTCGCTGAGGCGAAACGTTGTCTGAATTGTCCAAAACCATTGTGCCGTATGGGTTGCCCTATTGAAAACGAAATCCCTCGTTTTATCCAAGCTATTGCGCGCGGTAACTTCGGCTTAGCCAACGATATCTTGGCAGAACGTACAAACTTGCCATCCATTTGTGGCCGCGTATGTCCACGCGAAAACCAATGCGAAGGTAACTGTATCATGAATAAGGCGAAGAAACCGCCTATCAATATCGGTAAATTGGAACGTTTTGCTGCTGATTTTGAAAGCGTCAATGAACTTCGCAAACCTAAGAAAATTAAACAAGATCTTGGTAAGGTTGCCGTTGTAGGTTCCGGTCCTGCAGGTTTGTCCGTAGCCGGCGATATCGCTAAACTTGGTTATGATGTAACTGTATTTGAAGGCCAATCTGAACCAGGTGGTGTACTTTTATTCGGTATTCCTGAATTCCGTTTGTCTAAATCCGTTGTACGTCGTGAAATCGCACGTCTTGAAGGTTTAGGCGTTAAATTCGTATGTAATACATTTATCGGTCAAGATAAAACATTGGATGAACTCTTCGCTGAAGGTTTTGACTCTATCTTTATCGGTACTGGTACACATATTCCTCAAGAAGTGCGCATGGAAAACGATGAAGTGCATGGTGTATTCCAAGCGATGTACTTGTTGACTAACGTACAATTGGTAGAAAATGGGGAACTTGATGAAGATCAAATTCCTGTAAAAAAAGGAGACCGTGTTATCATTATCGGCGGTGGCAACGTAGCGATGGATGCGGCTCGTACATGCGTACGTTTAGGCTGCGAATCCGTAACAGTAGCGTACCGTCGTAGCCAAGAACAAATGCCAGCCTTGTTGTCTGAATACGAAGAAGCACGTGCCGAAGGCGTTCAATTCCAATGGTTCGCTTCTCCAGTGGGTGTAGAAGGTAAAGATAAGGTGGAAGGCTTCAAATACGAAGTGATGGCTCTTAATGAAGATGGTGCGGGTATCCACGGTACTGGTAATTTCCAAGTTATGCCTGTAGATAAAATCATTATCGCTGCTGGTCACAAACCAAATGCACGTCTTATTGGCGAAGGTAATAACTTGAAAGTAGATGAAAAAGGCTATATCATTACATCTGAAGATCCATATGGCATGACTAACCGCGATGGCGTCTTTGCTGGCGGTGACGTTGTACATAAACCTGCTACAGTAGTACTCGCTATGCGCGAAGCTAAAAAAGCTGTTGACGGCATGGTTAAATACATGGAAATCAAAAAAGCTCAAGAAAGTACTAATCAATAATCTTATAGAGATAATCAAAGAGGCCATACTTAGTATAGGCCTCTTTTTACTATAAGGATTTGATTATTATAGTGTTTTATTATTGGTTTCAGTTTACGGTCAAAGTGGAGGGTCATGTATATATGTACCTATTATGATGTAGACTAATCTAGTGTGATATTAGAATTCAAATTTGTGTTTCCTGCATAGATAATGTATAGAAATTACGATAAATGCTTATAAAGTCTAAGCTTGTCGAGTACAACACTTGTATTTTTAGTCTTAATTACCTCTAGATATACTAAAATTCCACGAATTGATGAAATCGGACATAACTTAATATGCAAAGAAAAAAGCCTCGATAGAACTAATTTATGCCTTAGTTTTTATGGAGGCTTTTCTGTTATCGTATTTCAACTGCTACTAGTCACGGCCTTGGGCTAGACGTATAGTAAAAGCATAACCATGTGTTGAGTGTGAAAGTAGATAGAGGTTGCTATGAATCCTATCCTATGTTGTCGTGATATACAGGTTCGACAAGAAGTTCACAAGCTAGGCGTATTAATTTTACTTTGGCGTAGACAATTGGGCATGACACAGTATCAATTAGCAGATAAATCAGGTCTAGCTCAATCTTATATAAGTGATCTTGAAAGTGGTGCTATTGATCCGCGGTGGTCCACAATTTATAGGGTTGTATCTGGATTAGGGCAAATGAGCGTACAAGATTTTCTAAATGGTCCTCAAACCATTAGAAGCCTAAGGATTCATTGATGATAATAATCTCCATGGTTTGCATGTTACGCATCTTTTTATAGTAAATAGTTAAGGCATTACATATACGATCTGGAGAGCCGCAGTCATAGCATTTTTCGTCCAAGGTAGCACACGGATTGAGAGAGCTCTTTTTGTTTTTCTTACTGTTAAGTGGGGCTGCTACATTTCGTGCTCGATAAATGGCAGATGCTAAGTCAGGCGTTATTTTATTAACTCCTAATACAAAGAATACCTCTTGAGAACCAAATAGAGAGGCCGCCACACGATTACCTGTGCCGTCGATATTCACCATCTCTCCCGTTTGTGAAAGGGCGTTTACCGAGGTGAGAAATACATCGCGTCCCATGGTGCGTAACGCCGTATCGCGAAAGCTTTCACCGGGCAGTGGACGCTGAATGTCTGTTATATCCTCGTTGACCTCAGATAAAGCATCATGAACACCTATTTCTAATAAAGTGCGAGAATCGCCAATGGCTACACATTTGTTTTGGATGTGATTTTTTAGATACGCAACGGCTTCGGCGGCCGTTTCAAAATAATGAACTACGAATTTATTGCGCTCTAAGGCTTTGATTGTTTTCTCTATATCGATGGGGGTATCGTTGTTTTGAGGATTGATAACTGCGTTAATCGTCGTTTCTGTATTCGCCATGAGTCCTCCTGAATAGGTGTTTGTGATTAGAAGCTAATGTTTCGATTAGTAGTGTTTGCTATTTACTATTGTATCGTTTTATAGGCTTAGCGTTCAATGAAAGCTATATATCTTCCTTGGTATAAGAACAAATAGAGGTGAGGTATTACAATTTATTAGATTAATTATAGGAATAAAATCCAAATTATGTATCTATAAAATAAAATTTTGGAATGAAATCCAACTTTGTGGTAATATTAGTATAAAGTTGGAATGGAATCCAAGTTTTGTAGGTGATCGATATGATGACTGACAATAACAGTAATTGGGTTCCATC
This sequence comes from uncultured Veillonella sp., assembly GCA_959608595.1. GTDB lineage: Bacteria > Bacillota > Negativicutes > Veillonellales > Veillonellaceae > Veillonella. The sequence goes on from CAUHTB010000050.1 coordinate 4,716, forward strand.
TATGAGCAAGTACATAGATGAGGAGGCCCTTATGAAGTTGATTCAGCGCCATGGGTATATAGAGTTTTTACGACGGAATCGTGAACGGTCTATTATTAAAGTCGTTTTTGGCATACGTCGTTGCGGTAAATCGACATTATTTCGTCTGTTTAAGGATGAGCTACTAGCAGAGGGCGTAAAACCGGAACAGATTATATCTATAAATTTTGAGGAGTTAGAATACGAACCTTTACGAGAGTATCATGCGCTGTATCAATATATATTAAATCAAATGCAGCCTAATCAAATGAACTATATTTTTCTTGATGAGATTCAACATGTCGATCAATTTCATCGTGTTGTAGATAGCCTATTTGTAAAAGAGAACACGGATATTTATATTACAGGTTCAAATGCATATTTTATGTCTTCTGATATTGCTACACTATTGACTGGTCGATATGTAGAAATTCAGATGTTACCACTGTCCTTTGCTGAATTTTACTATAGCAAATATGAAGAACAGCAGTACTCCTTGATTCCTGCCTATGAGGCGTACCTTCGTGAAAGCTCGTTCCCTTATACACAACAATTGGGTGGCGAAGATTTTGATATTCAAGAATATCTTCGGGGGCTCTTTAATACCTTGTTATTACATGATGTAGTAGCTCGATTAAAAATTAATGATGTCATGATTTTACAAGATATTGTGCGATATATTATGGCGAATGTGGGAAGCTTGCTTTCACCAAATAAAATAGCTAAATCTCTTGTTAGTGCTGGCCGAAAGATTGATAATAAAACGGTAGAACGATATTTACAAGGGTTACAAGATAGTTTATTACTATACAAGGTGAATCGCTATGATGTACGAGGCAAAGAATTACTACGCATTAATGCGAAATATTATAGTGTTGATGTAACCTTGAGAAATTTGATTGTTGGCAATACAAGCCGCGATACAGGTCATATATTAGAAAATATTGTTTTTCTAGAACTCATACGTCGTGGATATACTGTATATGTAGGTCAACTAGCTAAGGGTGAAATTGATTTTGTCGCAGAAAAAGCTGGTATTACTGAATACTATCAGGTTAGTGAAACTGTGCTCGATCCAAATACGTTAAATCGTGAACTTGCGCCTCTAGAGGCTATCAATGATCAATATTCTAAGTTTTTGCTTACCTTAGATGAACTCAATAAAAATGCAAATTATGGCGGAATTCAACAACGAAATGTTTTAGAATGGTTGTTAGAGAGCTGTTAACTTGCT
>CAUHTB010000051.1 GCA_959608595.1 uncultured Veillonella sp.
AGTTCCCCAGCCTTTTCCATTGATCCAGAATGTTGTATAATCCTTTTCATTAATAGGAAATACAAGACTTTCAGCCTCTTGATAGGAAATAGCACGAATGTGACCATCAATATATCCAATTAGTCGATTATCTGTACCATTCATCAATAACTCAATACAAGTTTCACTCATACGTGCCGATAAAATAGCATCGAATGCAGAAGGACCGCCACCGCGTTGTAAATATCCTAATACAGTCAAACTTGGATCAAATTCCGTATGCTCCTTAATGAAGGATTTTACTTCTCCACTATTATATGCACCTTCAGCAACGAGTATCACACTATATTCTTTACCCCGAATCTGTGTTTCCTTTAAATGACGACAGACCTCATGTAAAGGCATAGGATTTTCAGGAACGAGTACAATTTCAGCACCACAGGCAAGGCCAGCTTTAAGTGCAATATGACCTGCTTTACGACCCATTACCTCTACAATGGCTACCCGTTCATGGGAATTAGATGTATCACGAATTCTTCCAACCGCATCAACTACAGTATTGAGCGCCGTATCAAAGCCTATCGTATATTGAGTGCCGCCCATATCATTATCTATGGTACAGGGAATCGTCATGGTAGACATACCAAGCTTAGCTAAACTCGTAGCGCCTCGCATAGAACCATCGCCACCGATAACAATAAGGTGGTCAATGCTATGGGCTTTCAAAATATCGTAAGCTTTACGCTGAACATCTTCATTTTGAAACTCAGGAAAACGAGCTGTTTTTAGCATGGTACCGCCTTGAGTAATAATGCCACCCACAGAACGGTTTGCTAAAGGAACAAATTGTTCTTCCATAATACCTAAATAGCCACGTTCAATACCGAAAACTTCAAAGCCTTCATGAATGGCTTTTCTAGTTAGCGCTCTTATGACGGCGTTCATTCCAGGTGCGTCTCCGCCGCTTGTTAGTATTGCGATTTTTCTCATATCCATTACCCCCTTGTGGTGTACGTTGTTTGGATATAGTTTCTGTCTTATGTCCTGTAATTGCTTGATTAGATTTCTTATGTTTGCGACGTTTATCATTACCCGCTCTATAAGATGCCACCTTATCAGAAAGTTCTTTTTTCAAGACTATCTGCTTGGTTTCCGTATCATTAGAAATCCTTTTATTAAAGCGTTGTGTTTTAGATAATTCATGATTATCAAATTTGTTTCTTAGAGAATTATTAAATTGTGATTCTTGAAATGACTGTTTACCATCTCTATTTTCCGTATCATTGGGTTGACGTCTTGCTTTAAATTGAACACCTGAGGTTACTAACTCATCCTCAATACGTTGCATAAAATCATAGGTCCGACCATTTGTTGTATCTAGTACAAAATCACACTGCTTATACACCGGTTTCCAGGATTGTATCATAGCATGTACAAAGGCATGAACATTGTTATAATCCATGGTTGGCCGTTTCCCAATACGGCGATTCACACGACTGACAATGCGAAATTGTGCAGCTCGGATACCAATGATATAAGAATATTTCTTCAATACCTTTAATGTGCGATGTTCAATGGGAAAATTACCACCTACGGAGATGACTGCTTCGTGATATAAGCAAACCTTTTTCAGTACATCCATTTCTGCACGTCGGAATGCTTTTTCCCCAATTTTCTTGAATATTTCAGCAATAGGCAACCCAAAACGACCTTCTAATACGCGATCGGTATCTACAAATTGCCATCCCTTGCGTTCCGCAAGATTACGACCGAAATGGCTCTTGCCACTCCCCATAGAACCGATGAGCATAATATTTCGTTTTATTATCATGTATTATGTGCCCCTTATTATTTCATATCCTTCATTGTACTATAAAATGTCACAAAAACAAAGACAGACTATAGAATAACAATCTATAATCTGTCTCTATTAATATTACTATATAAGAATATATATTAAGACCTCATAATCGGTTTTACTGCACAATGTACATACACTACATTGCCTTTCCGTTCTATGTCCTCGATTTCTATACGGCGTGAAGGGTCTTTTGCTTCAACAGTATTAACCCAGTTGATAAGACGTTCTGTACTTCCTAATACATTTAACTCTAATACCCCTTCATGCTCATCAGTACTAACAATCATTAATGGTTCTCCTTGCAAAGACTCAAAAATACTAGTATTAGAACTCGTGTTCGATAGCTTGTTTTCTGTAAAAGACGCTAGTAATTTCGCTTCCTTAGATGCGATATAATCTGACTCAGCCTGCATTTGGATAACATAGTTTTCTTGCCGTTCTTTCAAATGAGTCGCTTTGTGATTTAAGTTAATATACCCATATAGTGAAATACTAATGATGATACCCCACACTAGTATGATCATTACTATCTTCTCTACTGGATGTGTTGTGCTCTCCTTTAGATCCTTCCATATGGAATGTATATATACCTTGATCTGCTTTAACTGTTCCATGACAATCCATTCCAATTAACCTTTGTTGAAGACTAGCTATAAATTTACGGCATGCTTCATCACTATGGCCTATACCATCTACACTAATATGTTCATCTTTTATATTGAGGTGTTGTAAACTAATTCCTTGCTCCATAGCTATATCAAGGACATATAAAACGATAGTATTTTGAAAAATAGGTTTTTTATTTTTCCCCGAACTATTCTTAAGTATTTTATTTTTAACTGATGCTATATCCTCATACTGTTTTTCAATTGACTGATACTGCGGATTTTCCAATAGCGTCAATAGTTCTGCCTTTTCAGTCTTATATTGTTCATAGTTCGACAAGCAACAACCAATTGCTATTAATCCTACTATTCCGTATACAATACTCATACCATATAGATAATAACGATATTTATGCCATAAACTATGCCAACGTAACGATCGAGGCATTAGATTAATATATCTACCATCCCAAGCCAATCCATTTAAGCCCCCTTGCGGCCATACCAATGGCCATATCCCAATCTAATTGTCCTTGCTTACATCGATTACGACCACGTCCTAAGAATAATAATGGAATATACTCTGTTTCTCCATATATAGAGATAATAGCTTCCATATCCTTTTGTTCCTCATCGGTTAATTGATCTAACCCATACAACTTAACCCCTTGTATTTCATCTACACCAAATTCTTGCAATCTAGATTCTAGTACCTCCATAGCTTCTGATACATCACTGCTACTAATAGGGACAATCCGTTCTTGAACACATATATCATTCCACCATAGCCATAAGTGTAGATGATCCTTTTCTACGACTCCAGTCACGGTACCACTACGCCGCATCAAGCTGTAACAAATAGGAATAGGCCAGAAATCGATTACGTCCACCGGTGCATAGGTGTCTCGTATACCTTGTTTTAAAAGTTCTAATGAATGACGCTCTACAGCAACCATAAACATATGGTAATTATGCCTTGGATATTCCCGACGACATGCATCCATTTGGAAACTGTCGCCATCAAAGGTAAAGTAATCCTCTACATTCCATTTGATGAACTCCTTCATATCAAAATCGTGAGGATCATAAGGTGCTACATGCATTTGTGTATCAATATTAGCTACAATGCTGTAAGCTCCATCATCTAAATCATACATTTCTATAAATTTTCTAACATCCTCATCAATAGATGCACTGCGTTTCATTTCCAATGCATCAGTAATGACCATCGTTTTATTTTCTACATGAGCTGTCACACATACAATACGTTCATCTGTAATACATACACCAGTATGTATTTTCTTTTTCCGTTTCATAGATTCACCTCAATATGGTTTTATCTTCATAACATGCATAGTATGATCTGTATCTACTGCCACATACATATGTACACGACTTACTATTTCCTGATGTTTCAATTTTCCATAACTCATAACGTGACGAGGATTCTCACGGGATGGATCGGCCTCAATAGTAATTTCCACATCCGCATCATCAGCTACAATTAGCTTTCCTTGAAAGTCCCATGTATTACCGGCCTTACAGTAGCCTACAAACCAATGTGCTCCACTTTGCGCTGCATAATGAGCCTCTTCTAAATGCAATTCATCTACTGCATTACTTTCACAAATTTGACCAATACGCAATCCCATAAAGGCTAATACTAATAAAAAGGACATTGTAAATATGGCTACATATGTAATAAACCCAGCATTATGGGCTTCTATGTTCATGACTTGTTTCCTCATTATCTTTATACCAATCATATATACTACTTTGACCTATAGCGACTTCATATATAGCTAAGCCTCCATATCCAGCAGTATATTTTTTATCACCAGTAAATCGATTCGTAATATACCAGCGCATATGGACTACTCCGCTCTCATCCATACTAAATGGATGTTCTTGTGTGTACCCAACATTTCGTTTATCCTTTGTGCCGATAATACGGCTGCCGCTAACAGGTTGTAAACTGCCATCTGTAAGCTTTCTATACAAAGCATGGCGTTGTAATGTTAGTGTAGTCCGCTTAGTGTCGTGAATATATAAGGTACTATTTCGATCCTCTACCGTTATCGGTACAGGATTCCATATGATTTGAGCTACCACCATGCGCCGCGTATAACGACCATCCTCCATCATAGAAACGCTATCTACAAATTTTGCATTCCACATAACCCCATAAAAAACTATACCTAACAATAACGTTAAAACGATGGTAGAAATAGTTATACTGATGAGTGTGGAATACAAAATAAAACCTCTTTGTGCATCATGAGTCCTCACCGTATTTCCTCCAAGTCGAGAGATAAGGTATACACAACAGATTCATTATCTATGGCCTGCACAGTTAATCGTTGTAGGACAATGCCATTTTCTACGATAGGCTCTACATGTGATTTATATGTAATCGATTCACTGGGACTCATAATAAATTGAGAGTTATGTATACCTTCTTGAATATGTCCCGTTTGATAATATGTAGACTTACTTTCTTCTACATATGTTATGGTATCTTGTAATATATGATCCCAATAGTAAGCCTTATAGATTGTTAAGGTAGCCATCCAAAATACAGATAATATAACAGGCAAGATAAACATAATAATAGCTGTTGATACTAGGGCATCTCCATACATAAAGCCCTTAGTGTACTTCTTCCCATCGAATACGTCCCGTTTGTACAGATATCCATATACGATTTCTCTCACCACTTTCTCGATCCCGTAAAATAAGTTCCGTTCCATCATAAGGTAATCCTAGAGAAGAAAAAGAGATAACCGTTAAGGGTTGTACATTTTCAATCCCTGCAGGTAAGGATATATTAACTGTATGATGATGAGCATCCTCCTCTAAGGTATAGCTGTCTTTATTTAATATGAATAACATACGCCCTTTTCCATTAGACTTATGCCCAAGCATAGACCAAAGTTGAACCTTTTTTAACATATATACTACTTCTTCAGTACTTCCATTTAGAGTATAGCGGCTAGGCGTTGTTACAATGGGCAAAGACATAGAAATAAGAAGTAAAAATAAGCTAATTGCAATAATCCACTCAGCTAACAAAGAACCGTATTGATGATGTATAGGTTGTGCCTTAACCATTGGTACAACACCTCCATATAGGATCCGCCATGTAAGGCACACCAACCACCAAAGCATAGAAAGGGACCAAATGGAATGTATCGATTACGATAGCTTGTTAGTAAGAGATAGAGAGAACCAACACAAAAGGCTACGTAAAAGAAGCATACAATCTCCCACGGTGTAAGCCACATGGCAATAGCAGAAAACCATTTCACATCGCCTAGTCCAAAGCCTTTATGACTCATAAGACGAAGTCCATATGTAATAGCACCTACACTCATAACACTTATAATCGTTATAAGCATAGACTTATCATTTATAAGGCTATACACTATACCACCTAAAACAAGCACTAACGCCCCTTCATCAGGCAATATATAGTAATGCATATCGATGGTAGCACCTGCTATGATGATGAGTGAAAA
>CAUHTB010000052.1 GCA_959608595.1 uncultured Veillonella sp.
GCACAATTGATGCGATTATTACAGACCATGCACCACATGCATATGAAGAAAAAGATCATGAGTTCTGCTGTGCTCCTAATGGTTTCAGTGGTCTCGAAACATCTTTAGCAGCGGTTATTACTAATGCATATGGTCCAGATAAACTTAGCATTGACCAAGTTGTGTACTATATGAGTACACGTCCAGCTGAATTAATGCGCCTCGATGCAGGTGTTCTTGAAGTTGGTAAACCAGCAGACATTACTGTATTCTCAACAACTGAAGAGTGGACAGTAGATCGCAATAAATTCTATACAAAAGGCAAAGTCAGCCCATTTGATGGTATGACTGTTACAGGTAAGGCCAAACTCACAGTAGTTGATGGCAAAGTAGTTATGAAGGAGGGCGTAGTCTTATAATGAAAGGCAAGTTAGTTCTTGAAGATGGTTCCGTGTTTGAAGGTTCCTTATTAGGTGGCGCTCCAACAGTAGGCGAAGTTGTATTTAACACAGGTATGACAGGGTATCAAGAAATCTTGACTGACCCGTCCTATGCGGATCAAATTATTACATTAACATATCCTTTGATTGGTAATTATGGTACATTGAATGCTATTACTCAAGGTCCTAAACCATATTGTAAAGGATTTATCGTAGGCGAACTGTGTGATTTCCCATCTAACTGGCAAAATGAAGGCTTATTTAGTGAGTATCTTCGTTTACACGGCATCCCTTGCCTTTATGATGTAGACACACGTGCTATTACACGTGTTCTTCGTAACCATGGTGTAATGAAAGGCGTACTTGTACGTTCTGACTACCCTATGGAAGATATTCAAAAATTATTTAAACAAGACTTGCCAACAGATCAAGTTATGCGTGTAACTACAAAATGGCAAGGTATGCGTGGCGATAAAAATGCTGAATTCCACGTAGCGGTAATGGATTATGGTGTAAAGGAAAATATCCTTCGCTCTCTAGAAGCTGCAGGCTGTCGTCTTACTGTATTTCCTGCAGATGCTAAGGCCGAAGATGTGTTGGCAGCAAATCCAGATGGTATCTTTTTATCTAATGGCCCTGGAGACCCTCAAGATCTTGGCTATGCAGTAGAAGAAGTAAAGAAGATGTTTGGTAAGAAACCAATCTTTGGCATCTGTATGGGGCATCAAGTATTGGCACAAGCTTATGGTGGGACTACATTCAAATTGAAATTTGGTCACCGTGGTTCTAACCATCCTGTACAAGATTTACGTACTGGTCGGGTATATATTACATCTCAAAATCATAGCTATGCGGTAGATGATACTTCTTTGCCAGCTTTTGTAGAAATTACACATCGTAGTGTAAATGATGGCACCGTAGAAGGTATGCGTCATAAAGAATTGCCAATCTTCTCCGTACAATACCATCCAGAAGCATCCCCAGGACCTACTGATAATCTATATTTATTTGACGAATTTGAAGACTTAATGAGAAAGGGAAAATAATATGACCACAGAAGCAAAAAAAGTACTTGTAATTGGTTCTGGTCCAATTATTATCGGCCAAGCTGCAGAATTTGACTATGCTGGTACACAAGCATGCCGTTCCCTTCGTGAAGAAGGTTATAAAGTAGTATTGGTTAACTCCAATCCTGCTACAATTATGACTGATACAGATATTGCAGACCGCGTATATGTAGAACCGATTAGTCTTGAATTCGTAACAGAAGTTATAAAAAAAGAACGCCCTTGGGGCTTGTTGGCTACATTAGGTGGTCAAGTAGGTCTTAATATGGCCGTACAATTGTCTGAAGCTGGCGTATTAGAAGAATACGGTGTAAAACTTCTTGGTACAACTCTTGAAGCAATTAAACAAGCCGAAGACCGTGAGCTATTCAAAGAAGCGATGAAGGAAATCAACCAACCAGTTCCTGAATCCGATATCTTTAACGATCTTGAAGAAGCAGTAGCCTTTGCTAATCATATTGGGTATCCTATTATCATCCGTCCTGCATACACATTAGGCGGTACTGGTGGAGGTATTGCCCATAATGAAGATGAAATGTATGAAATCACACGCCGTGGTTTGAAACTTTCACCAATTCACCAAATTTTGGCGGAGCGTTCAGTTGCAGGTTGGAAGGAAATCGAATACGAAGTAATGCGCGATAGTGCAGATAATTGTATCATCGTATGTAACATGGAAAATATCGATCCTGTTGGCGTACATACTGGTGACTCCATCGTTGTGGCACCAAGCCAAACATTGAACGATATTCAATACCAAATGCTTCGTACTGCATCTGTAGAAATCATTCGTTATTTGAAAATCGAAGGTGGTTGTAACGTACAATACGCCTTGAATCCTAATAGCAATGAATATATCGTTATCGAAGTAAACCCTCGTGTATCCCGTTCCTCTGCATTAGCATCTAAAGCAACTGGCTATCCAATTGCGAAGGTAGCTGCAAAAATTGCAGTAGGCATGACATTGGATCAAATTACAAATGCTGTAACAGGCGAAACAAAAGCATGCTTCGAGCCTACACTGGACTATGTAGTAACTAAGTTCCCACGTTGGCCATTTGAAAAATTCAATTTGGCAGACCGTACATTGGGCACTCAAATGAAGGCTACTGGCGAAGTTATGGCTATCGACCGTTCTTTAGAAGGCTCTTTACTTAAAGCAATTCGTTCTTTGGAAATTGGTTTAGATCATATTGAACTTAAGAAAATTGCTCATGAGTCCATGGAACAATTGATTGAACGTTTACATTTAGTAGATGATGAACGTATCTATGTTGTAGCAGAAGCCCTTCGCAAGGGGATTAGTGTAGAAAAAATTCATTACATTACAAAAATTGATACATTCTTTATTGAAAAAATCAAAAATATTGTTAATGTAGAAAAAGCGTTAGCTGAACATGGTTTAACAGAAGAGGTATTGCGCAAAGCAAAACGTTATTCCTTCACTGATTCTGTTATTGCTCGTTACGCTAATACAACTGTAGAAGATGTTCGGGCAAAACGTAAAGAATGGAATATTCTTCCAACCTATAAATATGTAGATACATGTGCTGCAGAATTCGAATCTAAAACACCATACTACTATAGTGCTTATGCACAAGAAGACGAAGTTAAACCACTAGGTGAAAAATCTGTAGTAGTACTTGGTTCCGGTCCAATTCGCATCGGTCAAGGTGTAGAGTTTGACTACTGCTCTGTGCATTCCTCTTGGGCACTTCGTAAAGCGGGTTACCAATCTATTATGATCAATAATAACCCAGAAACAGTGTCTACAGACTTTGATATTTCTGATTCCTTGTACTTCGAACCATTAACAGTGGACGATGTAATGGAAATCATTGATAAAGAAAAACCAGCTGGCGTTATTGCTCAATTTGGTGGTCAAACAGCTATCAACTTAGCGGGTCCATTGGCTAAGCGCGGTGTAAAAATTCTCGGTACATCCGTAGATAGCATCGACATGGCGGAAGACCGTGAACGTTTTGATGAATTATTGGCAAAACTTGGTATTCCTCGTCCAGTAGGTGCTCTTGTAACTTCTGATGAAGAAGCGCAAGCAGCTGCTAAAAACTTGAAATATCCATTAATCGTTCGTCCTTCTTATGTTTTGGGTGGTCGTGCTATGGAAATCGTATACAACGATAAAGAGCTTGATGTATACATGAAGGAAGCCGTAGTAGCATCTAAGGAACATCCAGTACTTATCGACCGTTACATGGTTGGTATGGAGGTAGAGGTTGACGCTATTTCCGACGGTACCGATGTTTGTATCCCTGGCATTATGGAACAAATCGAACGCGCCGGTGTTCACTCTGGTGACTCCATGGCCGTTTATCCAGCTCAACATTTAAGTCAAGAATTGATTGATCAAATCGTTGATTATACACGTCGTATTGCAGTAGGCCTTAATGTTAAAGGTGTACTTAATATTCAATATATCGTGGCTGATGGTGAACTTAATGTAATCGAAGTTAACCCTCGTTCTAGCCGTACTGTACCATTCATTTCTAAGGTTACAGGTATCAATATGGTTGAATGTGCAACACGCATTGCCCTTGGTGAAAGCTTAAAAGATTTGGGCTTGCCACTCGGTCTTGTACCTAATAAACCATATGTAGCTGTAAAAGCCCCTGTATTCTCCTTCTCCAAAATGGGCCTTGTAGAAATCGCTCTTGGACCTGAAATGAAATCTACCGGTGAGGTTATGGGTATTGGACGTACATATTCTGAAGCTTTATTCAAAGCTATCAATGGCGCCAACATGCGTATCCCAGAAGATGGTACAATTCTTATGACTGTAGCAGACCGCGATAAAGAGGAAGCTAGTCAATTAGCAAAAGGCTTTATTGAATTGGGCTATCACATTGAAGCAACTGGTGGTACTGGTAAATACTTCAAAGAACATGGCGTTGACTGCAAGGTAGTTAACAAAATTTCTGAAGGTGATGACAACTGTGCTGACCACATTCGTCAAGACAAAGTCGATCTTGTACTTAATACATTGACTGCAGGTAAACGTCCTGAACGTGAAGGCTTCCAATTGCGTCGTCTTGCTGTAGAAATGGGTACACCATGCTTAACAAGTCTTGATACAGCTCGCGAAGTATTGCGCGTTGTAGCAAACCGTAAAGATGATGCTAATTACAATGTAGAAGCATTACAAGATTTTGAATTGGAGTAAAACCATGAGTGGCTATGTAGAACAGGGCGAAGTCGTTCGCAATGAGCAAATAGGCTCTGATGTGTGGATTATGGATATTCACGCACCAAAACAGGCAGCAGAAGCAAAGGTAGGACAGTTTTGTAATGTTCGCGTAGCGAACTCTACGGCGCCATTATTGCGTCGCCCTATTAGCTATGCTGGATTCGATGCACAAAAGGGGACTATTACCCTTTTGTATCGCGTCGTAGGCAAGGGGACTGAAATTATGACACATCTCGTGCCTGGTGATACATTAGATTGTTTAGGACCTTTAGGTGAACCATTTGTAACATCTAATAATATGCTACTTGTTGGTGGTGGCGTTGGTATTGCACCGATGCTATGCATCGCGTCTCACTTGCAAAACGGTGAAGAAGCACAAGTTATTTTGGGCTTTAGAAATGAAAGTGAAACTTTCTGGGCAGACTTATTTAAAGATACGCCTGTAGAGGTGCATATCACTACTGATGATGGTAGCGTAGGTACAAAAGGTTTCCCTACAGCGATCATGCCAGAACTTATTAATACTAATACATTCACATCTGTTATGACTTGTGGTCCTACACCGATGATGAAGGGTGTCGCACAAGTTGCTAAAGAGCTCAATGTACCATGCCAAGTATCTCTTGAAGAACGCATGGGATGTGGTACAGGCGGTTGCTTAGGCTGCGCTTGTGATGGTGCCGGTGGCAAACGCTATAAAGTTTGTAAAGATGGTCCTGTATTCCCAGCTGAGGAGGTGTTCTTTTAATGAGTGAACGCGATTTAAATAACACCGTTACGCCTAATCCAAAGCTTGCTGTTGATTACTGCGGTATTAAGATGAAAAATCCTATTATCGCTGCATCTGGTACCTTTGGTAATGGTCCTGAGTATGCTGGTTATTTAGACCTTAGTAATGAAGTAGGTGCTATTTCTGTAAAAGGATTAACACCTAAAGGTCGTCATGGTAATCCTGGCACTCGCATTGCAGAAACACCATCTGGCGTATTGAACTGCATTGGCCTTGAAAATCCTGGAGCTGAACATTTTGTTAGAGAAATTTTACCGGATCTTAAGAAATATGATGTACCATTGCTAGCGAATATGTCTGCTGGTACGGTAGAGGAATTTGCGTGGATGGCAGAAACACTATCTGTAGATGGTATTGCAGGCCTTGAAGTTAATGTATCTTGCCCAAATGTTGCCTGTGAAGGCATGGCTTTTGGTATAGATCCAAAGGTAGTAGAACAGGTAACAAAAGCGGTTTGTAAAGTAACAGATAAGCCC
>CAUHTB010000053.1 GCA_959608595.1 uncultured Veillonella sp.
CAGCTATCAGCTATCAGCTATCAGCTATCAGCTATCAGCTATCAGCTATCAGCTATCAGCTAATAATAGTTTAATTAAATATCTATGCCAATAGTAAATCCCTGTTTTTATAATTTTATTCTGTAACGCGTACTGCTAATCCAGAGAAGCTTTCAACAGTCCCTACTATAGCCGCGCAGTCGATACCAGCCTTATGTAAGGCGTCAACTAATTGAGCCCCTTCGCTAGCAGGAACAGAGAACAGCAAACCACCCGAGGTTTGGGGATCAAAGAGAATATCCGTCCATACAGGGTCCAAAGCCTGATCTACTTGAACGTCTGTTATAGCCTTTCGATTACCATAGGATGCGGCTGGTACTAATCCCATTTGAGCCGCTTCGATGACATCATCAAAGAGAGGAATGTCGTAAGCCTTAATGTGTATTGTCACATCAGAGGCACTAGCCATTTCTACAGAGTGCCCCATAAGGCTAAAACCAGTCACATCAGTACAAGCATGCACAGTGAAGTTGTGAGCTACCTCTGCACCGACTCTATTTAAAGTACTCATACTAGTGATAGCTTGCTCTGTACCTACAGGGAATAAATCTGCTTTCAACGCATTGTTCATGATACCTGTTCCAATACGTTTTGTTAGTACCAACATATCCCCTACTTGGGCCCCTTTGTTTTTCCAAATACAATTGGGATTGACTTGCCCAGTCACAGACATACCAAAGATAGGTTCTTTATTTTCTATGCTATGGCCACCTACGATAGCCGCACCAGATTCGGCTACGATTGAGCCCGCACCGTTCAACACGTCTGTTAAGATTCCTTGCTCCACAAGAGGTACTGGGAAACCTACGATGTTCATGGCAGTCAATGGAGTTCCACCCATAGCATACACATCGCTTAATGCATTGGCAGCGGCAATCTTACCAAACAAAACAGGATCATTAACCATAGGTGTAAAAAAGTCTAATGTTTGAACCAATGCCAATGTATCAGAAATTTTATATACACCTGCATCATCAGAACCGGTCATATCGGCTAAGACTTGATTATTTGTAACAGGTGTCACTGCTTTCAAAACACGATTTAATATATGAGGACCAATCTTACACGCACAGCCCCCATTTGTCACATAGTCGGTAAGTCGTACCATAGGACCTCCTTACTCATTCTCTGGCAATCGAGAAACGATTTTCTTAACTGCCTTTTCAAATTTCGGGCGCGGCATCAGCAGCTGATGACCACAGCCGCTACATACGATGAGAAAATCCGTGCCAATACGTTTCACTTCCCACTCGTCACTACCGCAAGGATGTGATTTTTTCATCTTCACCACATCGCCTACATAATATCTAACAAATGCCATAGCGCCTCCTTTTTCAATGTTCAGTATTTATATACTTATTATACAAAAAATACAAAGTTCTATAAACATATCATAATTCTATAGTTTATATAGTAGTTTATATAGTAGTTTTTGTAGTTATTTTATAGGTAGTTATTAGTACATTTAACGAAAAGATTATTAATTACTAATCAATAATGATTTTTCATTTAGTTATCATTCTCAATATCAAAATGGGTTTATTTTATAAATCCTATACTATTCAACCTTTAAGAAACCGCATTTTTACTACATTGATAATATTTATCATTTAGAAAATTTTCGAAATAAATTTTACAAAAAGACTTGCATTTCTCATTTAGTATGTTACAATATAGTCAACAATGATTATTCGTTAAGTATACGGATAACACATTGTATATAAAACTGTTAAGACGGCAAGTGCCGAAAAAACACAAACAAGTAAGTACTATTTTAAGAGTTAGACAAGTGTCTATTTGATCTAAGAATAAGTTTTCTTACCAAGGCGAAGTCGCCCTCGAAATTGTAGAATAAGTATTCTATTATTTGAATTCACAACCAAGTGGTTATGAATATATAAGTTAAGTAACAAATTTTGAAATTATCGTAAGTACAAAGGAGTATTAAAATGGCAGAATTAAAAGGTTCTAACACTGAAAAAAATCTTCAAGCAGCATTTGCTGGCGAATCCCAAGCATTCCAAAAATATACATTCTACGCTAGTGCAGCTCGTAAAGCTGGCATGAACGAAATCGCTGATTATTTCGAAGAAACAGCTCACAACGAATCTGCACATGCTAAATTGTGGTTCAAAGCTCTTCATGGTGGCGACGTTTCCGCTGACATCGAAGCTAATCTTCGCGACGCAGCAGCTGGCGAAAACTACGAACACACTACAATGTACAAAGATTTCGCTGACGAAGCAGAAAAAGAAGGCTTTGCTAAAATCGCTTTCCAAATGCGCGAAGTTGGTAAAATCGAAGCTCGTCATGAAGCTCGTTACCTTGCATTAGCAGCTCAAGTATCCGGTAACAAAGTATTCCACAATGACGAACCAGTAGCTTGGATCTGCGCTAACTGTGGCTATATACACGTTGGTGAAGAAGCTCCTAAAGTTTGCCCAGTATGTGCTCACCCACAAGCTTTCTTCCACCGTTTCGTTGAATCCATCTAATCTGTAAGTACGACACTAACTAAACTAACAACCTGTAAGTACAGATTTAAATTAAACATACCTGTAAGTACAATATAATCTTACAGTAAGTACTAACAACTTCCTTAACAAAAAGACGATGACTCGTGTCATCGTCTTTTTTTGTGTTCTATTCGCTATTAAGGTTGTGTTTTGGTTGTGTTTTGTAAGAGCAACTATTTAGTACTATCTACTAAATGCTTAAACTGTTGTACCGCCTCATAAGGGTTATCTGTATGAGCAATAGCAGATATGATGGCAACACCACAGGCTCCTGCTTCCAGTATAGGCTTTGCATTGTCTAAAGTAATTCCCCCAATACCAACACATGGTAAGGTCAAGCCTTCTGCCTGTAGTTCAGCGACACGCTTCGGTCCACATGGCTCTTGTGCATCAGGTTTACTACTTGTAGCGTACATAGGTCCTACACCTACACAATCAGCGTAGATTACATCAGTCTTATGAAGTTCCTCTACGGAATGAATAGAGATGCCAACCACCTTATGGCCCACAAGATCACGAACTGCTTCTAGGCTCATATCCTCTTGCCCTACGTGAACGCCATCAGCATTAACAGCTACGGCTAAGTCTACATCATCGTTGATAATATACAGCACATTGTACTTAGCACAAATTTGTTTTAACTGTTCGGCTAACTCTAGTTTCTGTTGCCCCACTAAGGTACCTGCGCCCTTTTCTCTAAATTGGAAACAAGTCACACCGCCTCGACAAGCATCCTCTACGATAGAGAGTAGACGATGTTCATTTAGTTCCACATCTTGCGTACCACTGATGAAATATACTTGTAATTGATCTGGCACAACTACAGGGCGTATACGATTTTCAGATATAAGTACCGCATCATCCAGTGTATATAAACTATCCATAAAGGCTACACTAAAGCTACCAGGTTTTATACCACTTACCTGCACTGCACTTTCACCGGCTAAACCATAGTAAGCCAATGCATAGGCGAGAAACTCACCGATAGATAGTCTGTTTTTACATGGATAATACGCACTGAAGAAAGCCGCCAATACAGCCCCCAATAGACAGCCCGTACCCGTTACAGCCGTCATAATAGAGTGTCCATGTGGCACTGCAAATACTCGAGTTCCATCAGAAATATAGTCCTCTTCACCGGTAGCTACAACAGGGCAGTTAATAAGGCGCGCTAGACGATATACTATAACAGCACTATCCTCGACCTGTCCTCCGTCTACACCTTTGCCGGTAGTGGAAGTATATGCCTCATTATTAGAAATTAAAGCATCATAGATAGCTTTGATTTCACTTTGATTACCTCGCAATAATGATATGGCACCAGTCTTAATCAAGTCTAACACCACAGATAGACGATACGCCCCCGCATGACACCCCACTGGATCTAAAACGATAGGAACCTCATGTTTCTTCGCCAGGGCTATGGCTTCTTTGTAGTAACTAACCTTGTCTGGCGTAAGAGTACCAATATTGATAAGTAACGCCGATGCATGGACGATGAGGTCTTTCAAATCTTCACTACACTCACTCATCACCGGTGATGCGCCAATAGCTAATAAACCATTTGCTGTAAAGGTTCTCACCACATCATTGGTAATACAAATAACGAGAGGGTTTCTCTGGCGCAAAATTTCTAATATATTTAGTTCAGGCCAAATTTGACCATTCATATATGGGTTTTCATAGGTCATATCACTATCTCCTCTCGTCATTTTTCAAGAGCTCATCCATCGTTTCAGGTCCATTAGCTAACAATCCATAGGCCATATGATTAACGGGACCACAGCCATTTCCCAGGCCGGGATTATGTTTAATAGCAAGTGCAATATAGTCCTTGGCAATACTAATGGCATCCATTACATCACGGCCCTTTGAAAGTTCCGCCGTAATCACTGCGGAGAAGGTACAGCCTGTACCATGAGTATGTACAGTATCATATTTAGGGCTTGTCCAAGTACGGACGCTACCATCTTTAGTGAAAGCATAATCCGTTGCATCTTCGCCGATGTGGCCGCCTTTAATGATAACTACTTGAGGTCCTAAGTCCTGTAGGATACGATTCGCCGCTGTTGTTATGTCACTTTCACACGTAATAGACATATCCGCTAAGACCTCAGCTTCGCTGCGATTAGGGGTAATAACAGTTGCAGTAGGAATGAGCTTAGATTTTAAGAAATTCACCGCTTCATCCGATACGAGTCGATCACCGCTAGTAGCAATCATAACGGGATCCATTACATACGGAATTGGTTTACTCACATAAGGATAGATAAGGTCCATCATTTCAGGCAACGCAATCATGCCCGTCTTAACGGCTTGTGGTTCAATGTCGGAATACACATCGTGTAATTGTCGGTCAATACTCTCTAGCGATAGATGTTCTACGTGGTGAACGCCCGTTGTATTTTGAGCCACTACGGACGTAACAACAGCCATGCCGTATACGTGACGACTTTGGAAGGATTTCAAATCGGCCATAATACCAGCACCACCGCTAGGATCAGTACCAGCAATTGTCAATGCAGTATGTAGTTTCATTATGCCTCCTTATGTAATAAATGACGACGAGATAAGATTTGTAATACTATGAAACCAATGCAAGCACCTGCCACAGAGCTCATGGCGAAGGATGTAATCAAGGTTAACAATGCCAAAGGTTTACCTAATAGGAAATGGGCTATAGGATAACTCACGAGAGCACCAATAAGGCCTGTGCCAATGATTTCGCCTAGCGCTGCCGCCCAGATGACATTATATTTTTTATACAAATATGCAGATAACCAAGCGCCAATCATACTGCCAGGAAAGGCTAAAGGAGAACCTAGTGCCAATATATTCCGTAAACAAGATGTACTAAAGGCAGCACCTACTGAAAATCTTGCCCCCACCACAACGGCTAAGATAACATTAATCATATGTTGAAACGGAAAAATGCGAGCCGGCCCAACAGGAATAGATGTTGTAGATAACACAACACCTAGGGCCACACATATGCTAGCAATAATTAGTTTTTTCATAATACCTCCAAACATATAAAAACAAGACCACTCCAAATGGAATGGTCTCGTAATAGTTTAGTATTATGTTGCACTCCACTTTCCTACGCCAGTATTATCTGGATCAGGTCTAGGGTTTTGAATGGTCAATCTCAGCAAAAGCACCCCTAGTGGCAATATATTTTTATACTCTAGTTATAACATTATTATACAATCCATGCAACAAAAGAATTGACGGTTCTCTTATAGACGCATATAATGAAGCCATAACGGGGTGCTCACAAGAGTGGGCTGAGAGTAAGCTAAAGCTTTAACCCATAACCTGATTTGGATAATGCCAACGTAGGGAACATAGAGGATTAAT